>JABHAX010000144.1 GCA_018674095.1 Fidelibacterota bacterium | reverse complement strand
CGGGGCTTTTAGTGTAGCCCGTAGGAGAATCGAACTCCTGTTACCAGGATGAAAACCTGAGGTCCTAACCACTAGACGAACGGGCCAAATACTAATTACTTAATAACTGTAGTCTTCCAAAGCTAATCATCCTTTTACGTGGATGAAAACCTTCCCGATGAATCGGGATAACCACTAGACTTGTCCGCCTTAGGCGGGCGAACTAGAAACATTTTTTTCAAAAATAAATTCATGTGAATTCTTTACAGAATCGGCGGGAAATTTATTGAAATGCTGAAGGGTACACCAACCCTTTTATTAATGTTTGATTAAAATTTCAAACCTTCATATTTCAATCAATACTAGGCAGCGAATCAAAGGTATCATGATTGTATTGACGATTGTCAAACAATGTACCATTCATCATTGTGCTTTGATCAATATAGTTATGGTGATCTAGAATTAAATAATTGTCTAAATTATTTTTTACAACAAAGAAGTTTATGTATTGCAAGGTATACAATTGTGAGACAATTCACAATACAGCAGTGTGGAGGTGAAGCACCTCCAACACCCGTTTAATCCTCAGTATTCGCCTTATCCAACATATCTAAAAGTTGCCCATTTTGGTGTAGCTCCATTGCAATATCTGCACCGCCAACCAATTCACCTTTTACAAAGAGCTGGGGAATGGTGGGCCAGTTGGAATGTTCACTTAATTTCACTCGAATCATGGCATCTTCCAAAATGTTCACATCTTTGTATTCCACACCATAATGATTTAGAATTTTTACGACTGAATTAGAAAATCCGCACATGGGCATTTCCTTGCTACCTTTCATGTAAAGAATTATTGAGTTTGAGTTTATATCATTTATGATTTGTTCTTTTAAATCCATTTGTTTTCCTTTTATCGTTTGGCCATTTTAATGCCTTTGTAATCGCACGCTTTACAATGATAATGTTTAACAGTAACAAAGTAAATCATACTAGTAAATCTTTGATTTTGATTTCGTTGGATCCGATGCAAATTACCCCCACATTCCGGACAGTCACTTAAACTAGAATAACGTTCTATCGTTCTTTCCCGCCAGCGATTTGCCACAAGAAACAGCGCAAACAGAATCAGTGAAATTCCAACCATGTCTGACACTTCAAATATATCAACTATGAAAAGAGTTCCATCTCTCATCATTTTAATAAAAGCGCCAATACTGAGTAAAATCACTTTAACGAATTCATAGATATAATGTTTGATTTCTAAATCTTCAACAAGAAGAAAAACCCCAAGTGCAATTAGGATTATAACTGTAATCTCAAAATTGTATTCTTGATAAAACGACTTACGTCGTGGCTTTACTATTCCTTTTCGTTGTTGGGGCATTTGTTCGTCCAAATTTTCGCGGGGGAAGTTAAGCAAATCAAAATGCTCCACCAAAAATTATTGGAATTAAAATCTTAACATGGGTCTTTGTGTCTAAGGGTTAGTTCATTTAAACTTGCTCTAATTATTTAGGACAAATCAATGAAACTCATCTCATGGAATGTAAATGGAATTCGCGCTGCGGTAAAAAAAGGATTCTTGGATTATTTAGATCAAGAGCAGCCAGAAATTTTATGTATTCAGGAATCAAAAGCACACAAAGAACAACTCACGTCAGAGATTTTAAAGGATCATGGGTATTATACTTATTGGCATTCCGGCGTAAAAAAAGGATATAGTGGTGTTGCTACTTTTTGTAAAAATGAACCTTTATTTGTACAAGAAGGCCTCGGAATTGAAAAGTATGATAATGAAGGACGAGTATTAATCACGGAGCATGAAAATTTTCTACTCTACAATATTTATTTTCCGAATGGTCAAAAAGATGATATCCGTTTACACTATAAATTAGATTTTTATGATGAGTTACTTCCTATCATTAATGAGCAAGTTGAGTCGGGAAATAACGTAATTGTCACTGGGGATTGGAATACGGCTCATCATCCCATTGATTTAGCTCGACCGCAGGCAAATATAAAAACATCTGGATTTATGCCCATAGAACGAGAAAGATTAGATACCTATGTTGCCCATGGATGGCGGGATACATTCCGTGAATTCCATGAAGAAGGTGACCGATATTCCTGGTGGTCCTACAGAACCGGTGCACGCGATAGAAATATAGGCTGGCGCATTGATTATTTTTTTGTGAATGAAGGCATGTTAGACATTTGCCTTAATGCAGATATTCATTCAGATGTTTTTGGCTCAGATCATTGTCCGGTTTCATTAACTTTAGACTTATAAAATAACCCAAAAAGTTTTTTTAGGAAGGCTCATGATAAACAAAGAAAAAATTACACGTAATTGGCTTAAGCGATATACGGGCACTAATCCTGAAGATTTCGGTGATTGGATTCTTATTACCAATTTCCAGAATTATGTGGATAAATTTGCAGAAAAATTTGGTGTTGAAGTGAAAGGACGCGGAGGCGCAATGACGTCTGCAACCAACCATGATGGATTATCTATTGTTAATTATGGGATGGGCAGTGCCAATGCAGCAACGATAATGGATCTTTTATCAGGGATTGAACCGAAAGGTGTTTTGTTTTTGGGTAAATGTGGTGGATTGAGAAAGTCCACTGAATTAGGACATTTTATTCTTCCAATCGCCGCCATCCGTGGCGAAGGAACCAGTGACGATTATTTTCCCAAAGAAGTTCCAGCCATGCCATCTTTTAAATTGCATAAGTATGTTTCTCAATTATTGGTAGAGTCTGAATTGGATTATAGAACTGGAGTTATTTATACAACGAATCGTCGCGTATGGGAACATGATGAAGAATTCAAAACATATTTAAGAAAAGTCCGAGCCATTGGAATTGATATGGAAACTGCTACTGTTTTTATTACGGGATTCGCTAATGGAATTGATCGGGGAGCACTACTCTTGGTGTCGGATACTCCAATGACACCAGAAGGTGTAAAAACAGAAGAATCAGATAAAAGAGTCACACGAAAATATGTGGATCTCCATTTGAAAATGGGAATCGAAGCCATGACGCGAATTGGGGATGAGGGAGAAAAAATAAAACACTTTGCGTATTAGATAGTGTTTTGAAAATTAAGCCTTAATTGGATTAAATATTTAATCCAATTAATCCACCATCAAATCCACCCCAATCGCATCACCATAGACCATTCCGGTTTTTGTTAGTGATATTGACTTTTCAGTTTGAATAAAACATCCTTCCCATTTTTTTTCTGCAACAATAAGATTCCCGCTGAATTTATTTTTGAATTTCTCAGGAATTTTTGAAAGATTAATTCCGTCTTTCATTCTCAATCCAAAGCCAATCATTTCATTCAATAAATCTTTTTGGGTTAATGTTTCTTTCATGGAAACTGGAGATTTATTCGATTCAATTTGTTGGAGATAGTGATCCATAGATCGAGAATTATTCCAGCGGTTTTGTCCATCAAATCCATGAGCCGATGGTCCGAATGCTAAATAGGGATGAATCCGCCAATAATGGAGGTTATGTTGGCATTCCATTTTTGGTTTTGAAAAATTGGAAATTTCGTAAGAACTATATCCATAAGATTCCATAATCTCATGTGTTTTTAAAAACCATTCAGCAGTTTGTCCATCCTCAGGCATGGTAACTTTTTTATCTTTAACAAGTTTAAAAAGATCAGTTCCTTTTTCTAAAGTTAAGGTATAGGCGGAAATGTGATTGGGTTCCAGTTCTATAATTCGTTCCATATCTCGTTCCCAAATATCCCATGTTTGCCCGGGAATTGAATAAATTAAATCACAATTCACATTATGGAATCCCACTGATCGCGCATTTTCATAAGTTTCAAAAACTTGCTCCACAGAATGAATACGCGTCAGAAATTTCAATAAGGTTGGCTCCAAAGATTGAACGCCCATAGATATTCTGTTTATACCAAGACTTCTAAAATCCATTAATCGGTCTTTCGGCGATTCCCCCGGATTAGCTTCCATGGTAAATTCTTTAACTGACGAGATGTCAAATGAATTTTGCAGAGATGTTAGAATACTTTCAATAAAGTGACCGTCGATTAAACTCGGTGTTCCGCCGCCGATAAAAATAGTATCAATTCCCCAGTCTGAAACATCCATGTTACACCGTTCAATTTCAGTCGTAATAGCGTTTATAAATCTTGGAATTGAATCTTCTCTTTCAGCGATTGAATAAAAATCGCAATACATACATTTTACAGCGCAAAATGGGATGTGGATATAAATACCAGCTGGTGTTTTCATGTCTTTAAATAATAGTAATTAATTGATTTAAGAATCTACTCGATTGGCTAGTGAAATAATTTTAGTTTATTACACTCAATTTTCTGATTAATTTTTTCTCGTGAAACCTGTGAAGTAATAAGCGAAATTTGACCTATGAATTTTGACATTAAAATTATTGAGACATCCGAAGAAGCTCAATGGTGTTTATTTATTAGAAGACAGGTTTTTATTATTGGGCAAAACATTCCTGAATCGATTGAAATGGATGACCATAAAATTGATGCAATTTATTATTTAGCGACTTTAGCAGGAAAGCCAGTGGGAACAGCTCGCTATAGAAAATCAAGTGATGGAATCAAATTGGAACGGTTTGCTGTTCTTGAATCTGCCAGAAAATTAGGAGTTGGCAGTGCGTTGGTGGACTTTGTACTGAAAGATTTAAAAGATGAAAAAACAATTTATTTGAATGCTCAAGAATCGGTAATTACTTTTTATAAAAAACTAGGATTTGATTCGGTTGGAAACATTTTTTACGAAGCTGAAATTCCACATCAAAAAATGGTTTACTCTGGTTAAGTTTTAGAAGATGTCACAAAGAATTTATACACGACTGGGGAAATTAGTTTTTCCGTATTGGCCTGTCTTACTGATTTCAACTATTGCCTCTTTGATTTATGTGGTGTTCAATAGTCTTTCTATTTGGCTAACTGCGTCATTAATCAACAACATTTTATCCGATTTTGATCAATTATTAGCAAACCATAAAGCTTTATCTAATGAGATTATGAGCTTCAATGATCAACTGAAATATTGGACAAATGAACTTATCTTGCGAGACACACCAAGAGAAACATTGAAAATATTATGTTTAACCATTCTCTTTGTTTTTCTGGTTAAAAACATTTTTCTATATCTTAAAAATATTTGCTTGACGTTTGTGCAGTTAAACTTAATCAATTCAGTCAGGAATAATTTATACAACCATCTTCATAAGTTATCCATGTCGTTTTTTGATAAAGCTAATACCGGTGAATTGACATCTATAGTTTTGTCTGACGTAGCGAACATGAGAGTTGCATTTGGAACTAGTTTTCATAAAGCCTTCGTTGAACCCATTAATATATTAGTTTTTGTCTCACTGTTATTTATCATCAATGTGAAATTGGCATTTTTTGCCTTGATTATCGTTCCGTTTACCTCGGGTGTAATTTTTTGGATAGGCAGAAGTATCCGACGGAAAGCGAAACGTACAGCCGAACAGATAGCAGGCATTATGGGAATTCTGACAGAAATATTAAATTCAATTCGTGTGGTAAAAGCATTTGGAGCTGAAGGATTTGAAAAAAGCCGTTTCTTTAATGAACAAAATCATTATTACAATCTAGTCTTTCGCCAGTCAAAATTAAGATTAACTGCATCACCTATTACTGAAACAATTGGTACAATCATAGGTGTCTTTTTACTTTGGATTGGCGGATTGGACGTATTAGTTGCCGGCACTATGAGTTCAGAAGATTTTATTCGCTTTATTCTTATTTTGTTTAGCGTTCTCGGTCCTGTTCGTATATTAGGAAATGTGAGCATTGATCTTCAAAAAGGTGCTGCTTCAGCAGAACGTGTTTTCAGAATTATGGATACCCCTCCCGATATTGCCGACAAACCTGATTCAATTAGCATTGACTCATTTTCGAATCAAATAGAATTCAAAAATGTAGGATTCAAATATGAGGAAGGTGACACTGTTTTAAGAGATGTTACTTTCACTATCCCCAAAGGGAAAGTGGTGGCATTTGTAGGGCCCAGCGGTGCTGGAAAATCTACTATCGCTGATTTAATTCCCCGTTTCTATGAAGTTAAATCTGGTGAAATTTTGATAGACGGCCATAATATTCAAGATATAAAACTGCGATCTCTCCGAGAAAAAATGGGAATTGTTACCCAAGAAACTATTTTATTTGACGAAACAATTGAATTCAATATAACCTATGGCATCAAAGATTATTCACAGGATGAGTTGAAATCAGCAGCGAAAGCAGCGAACGCCTATGAATTTATTATAGAACAATCAAAAGGATTCCAAACCATCATTGGAGAAAAAGGAGTCAGATTATCAGGAGGACAAAGACAACGTTTGGCTATTGCCCGTGCCATTCTTCGGAATTCCCCTATCTTAATTTTGGATGAAGCCACGTCTTCATTAGATACAGAATCTGAACGTAAAGTACAGATAGCTTTAGAAAACTTGATGCGAGATAGAACAACACTTGTAATTGCACATCGGCTATCAACTATTCAACAGGCTGACTCAATCATTGTTTTAGATAAAGGAAAACTTGTAGAGACAGGAAACCATGAATCCCTCATTAATAGAGGAGGATTGTATGCAAAACTTTACAAACTTATTATAAATGAATAATCCGTCCATTTCTCTTAAGGATGGTTTTGAATGCAGATAGGTTTTTTATTTTTTCATCATATCCATCATATTTATCATAGTGTACCTATTGCATTTGAATTATCGTCATTGGGCTTTAATGTTGAATTAATAGTTACATCTAATGCTGTAAAAAAAGTGATTGATGAACTTGCAATATTATATCCAAGACAATCTTGCAAAATTGTTTTTTTAAAAGGTCCCGTTTTATATAGATACGCAAATATCAGGCGAAAAAAATATCCTCGTCCTCAAATGATGATGAAAAAATATGCGAATAAGTTAGATCAATATGATATACTTGTTGGGACTTCATTTGAAACACACCGTCTTTTTGATCAATTCAGCGTAAATCATCCTAAATATGTTTTTACATTTCATGGAATTGGTGTCCGTGATTATGGTTTTCAATCTTCGTTAAAAAGATATGATTTGCTTTTACTCCCAGGAAAAAATATGGCAGAAGATTTAGTGAAATCTGAGTTGGTCAATGAGGAGAATTGGGAGGTGATCGGCTACCCAAAATTTGATTTTATTCAACGGAATAAAAAAACATTTAATTCCATATTCCCAGAGAAAAGACCAACAATTATTTATAACCCCCATTGGAATAAAAAAGTATCGTCCTGGTATGATTGGGGAAAAAAAGTTTTGGATTTCTTTTTGAGTTCACCGGATTACAATTTGATTTTTGCGCCACATATTTTGATCAAAGAGTGGAAACAGCGTTGGCTGAAATTGAATAAATATCAAATAGCGCCTCATATTCATATTGACCTTGGAAGTCACCGCTTGATTGATATGACTTATACGATGATAGCGGATGCGTACTTGGGAGACGTAAGTAGCCAAGTATTTGAATTTTTAAATGAACCAAAACCTTGTTTATTTATGAATTCTCATGGCTTAAAAAGGGAAAAAAAGCAAGACTTTCCACAATGGGAATTCGGGAATGTTATTTCAAATTTTAGTGATTTCCCTTATAAATTAAATTCTATTTTTAAGGATCACCCGGATTTTATTACCAATCAAAAATCATTTATTCATTCTGCCTTTGATACAAATGATTTCTCTTCTGGCAAAAGAGGTGCCGATGCTATCATTAATCATTTTTCACTTTGATTATCAAAAATGCCTAAAATTGATATAATAATTCCGGTATATGAAACTCCGATTAGATTTGTAAAAGAATCATTACAGTCAATATTAAAGCAATCATTCACTGACTGGAATGCAATTATAATTGATGATGCATCATCCAAAGACTATCTTTTAGTTCTGCAAAATTATATTAAAGGGTTGAATGATTCTCGTTTCCAATTAATAGTTAATGAAATTAATAGCGGTGCACCTGCTACAAGAAATAAGGGAATAGAAAAATCATCTGCTGATTTTATTGCGTTTTTAGATTCCGATGATCTCTGGAAGCCAGAAAAACTTCAAATCCAAATAGCTCAATTTTCGGGTACCGACTTTTCTTTGATTTGCCATAATATGTCTACAATCGATGAACATGGAAATATCCTTTCTAAAAACCATCAAGATCCTTCTTCTAAATACAATTCGCTATCAGATGAAAAACGTCTTTTTAGTTTAATAAAAAGAAACTGGGTGAAAACTTCAACAGTTATGGTTCGAAAAGATATTTTAATTAAAATTGGAAAATTTGATGAATCTTTACAATCCTGTCAAGATTGGGACTTGTGGATTCGTTTTGCTTTGGCATGTGAACCCATTTATTGCAGTGATGTTAATTTGACCTATTATCGGAAACGAGATGAATCTATTTCTAGTAATTTTGATTTAGTTCTTAAATCTAGGTTACATGTTCTTAATAAAACAATTCCAAAAGCAAATCACTTATTCAAAGGTTTAATTTCTGAAGAATTGGAAAAAAGACTCAGACGAAATACTTATTTAAGTTTTTCCAGTAAATATTATCATTCCAGGAATTTTCGGAAAGCAAAAGATTTAGTGAAAAAGAGTTTCCAATTTGGGATTGTTTCCAGAAGTGTTTCACGATATTTAAAATGTATTTTATTCAAGCCATTCCAGTCATTTATTTCTAAAAATTAAAATTTAATGAAAAGGGAATCAAGTCGATTAATCATTAGAGTTTTATTTAAATATTTACTTCCGTTATTTCTTCAAAAGATAATCCGTGGGGGAGAATCATTTTATAATTATTTTAGGAGTTATTCAGAAAAAAGAAAAATATTTATTAAAATTTGTGCACCCTATTGGCGTGTTGCTCACGAATGGGGTGATTTTCATTTGGCGTATGGCCTTAAAAAGTATTTTGAAAGACGTGGATATAGAGCCATTATCCAATGCAAAACAGAATGGAAAAACTGTGGGAAAAAACAGGATATCATTTTAACACTCAGAGGATTAACAAAATATATTCCGGATCCGGATCAGTTAAATATCATGTGGCTCATTTCTCATCCGAATGAAATTACTATATCCGAACTTGAGTTATTTGATCATGTATTTGTTGCTTCAACAAAATTTGCTAGAGAAATAGGTAAAAAAACATCTGTAGATATCAAAGTATTGAATCAGTGTACTGATCCTGAAATGTTTTATCCTCTTCAAAATCCAGCGAAGGAATATGATTTACTATTTGTAGGGAATTCACGAAATATCTTCAGGCAAATCTTACGTGATTTACTTCCAACTCCATTCAATCTGAAAGTATTCGGATGGGGCTGGGCCCAATTTTTGGATACTGAATTACTGGGCGGTACTCTTATTCCCAATTCCCAATTAAATAACATATATAATCAAACAAAAATATTATTAAATGACCATTGGCAGGATATGAAGGTAAATGGATTCATTTCCAATCGAATTTATGATGGTGTTGCATCCGGCTCAGTAATAGTGAGTGATAAAATTTCGGAGTTGGAATCCTTATTCCCCGAAAGTGTTTTTTGCTATGAAACAAAAGAAGAATTGGACACAATCACTCATAAACTGTTAAAATCATTGCCTAAAGCTCGATCAATTATTGGCCAGCATACATTTGAAAATAGGGTTAATACTTTGATTCAATGTATATCAAAATATAATGAGAGTATTTAAAAAATATTATTTTTTCAAATATACTGCACTCTGCCCATCTGCTTCAGTTTTATGGGAAAAATTCTGAATAGTAAAACCGTAATCTTTTAAAATAGAAAACAAATAATTTTTTTCATATTGCACAACATGAAGTGGCCCAGAAATGGTTAAGTGGTGATCCTTGGGATTTATGGTAAAATTGGGAATATTATTTTCAACAAAAGTGGTGAAAAATAGCATCCCTGTAGTATTAAGAATGCGTGAAATTTCTTTTAAATAAATTTTCATATCATGTTCGGTTGTATGAGAAAATACTGAATAAAGGTAGACAATATCAAAAGACCCTGATTCAAGTTCAAACTTAAAATTATTATCTATTTTTACCCCTTCGTTATTATACCTCTCATTATGAATATTGAGATGTTTAAATAGGAAGCTAGCGTTTTTATTCTGAATATATTTTTTACACCATTGGATTGAATTTTTATCTATATCTAATCCAAGATAATTAAGAGAACCAAGTCTTCGAAGGATTCCGATAGGCAGACGCCCTTGTCCACAGCCAATATCCAATACCTTGCTATCTTGATTACAAAAAAAATTATTTTCTATTCGCCTTGATTCATTTTCAGCAGATTTAAGGTAGAATATATCATCTTTAAATTCAGGTCCACACCAACGGTTTTCGGGTAAGGGAATAATACTATTATCATAATTTACATATTGTTTTTTCGGTAATAATTTTTCTGATAGAGACTGTAGTAATTTAGAATTTTTAATAATTTCTTCCTCTTATTTCATTTAATATTTGATAGGAATTTACAAGCTAATAGTGCTGATTAGAAATTCTGCATATTAAGAACATGAACAGATAATTAATTATTATTATGCAATAGACTCTAATTTAAAGTTTATCCCATTTTCATCTACAAGATGTTTACCACATGAAAACATATTTAATGCAATTATATGGTCTTTTGGCATAACTAAATCATTAAAATCTTGTGGCGACAACATTATCCTCAAAGGTGTATTCTTCCAAAATGATGCAAACATACTAAAAGTAGATGGTGGACCAATAATCCAATTAGAGTTGGCTAAACCCCATAAATCTGTAATTGGATCTCCCCCAATAATTATTTTTTCACCAAAATTATCTATTAATAATTCAGACCATTTTTTTTCATTAGTTGCAATAAAACATTTTCTATTAACATCTTGTTCTAAATAATTAGTAATAAAATTAATAAAAAGATCTTCATTAAAATAATAATTCCCATTTCTCCAATAACGGTAATCTCCACCTCTTAAATGCATTCCTAATACTTGTGAATTATCATTTGGGAACAATGAATTTATTTTATCAATTACAATTGAATATGGGAATATTTTAGAACGGATAAATTCTCGATTCTCGATAAAGTGTTTATTGGAATTTTGAGATAATTCTTTCCAACTTTTTATTCTTCTAATATTTAATAATTTTTCTATAAATGAATAACTATCAGATATTTTTTTTGATTTTATGCCAATAATATCTAAAATTTTTTTATTTAGGTACCAAGGTCTCTTATTAATGTATAGATAGTCTTGGAGACCAGGTTGATTTGATGAAAGTAATAATTCCTTCAAATTAAATAATTTATGATGCTTTTCAAATGCTGGAATACTAACTGAATAAAAATGTTGTAAACAATAAGTATAGATATTTAATCCAGCCCACATACTATTACACAAGCCTTTAGGGCAATCTTCAACAATAAAGTACATTAATTATTATTTTATGCTTTGATTAGTTTCCAGCAGATTTAAGATAGAAGATGTTATCTTTAAACTCAGATCCACACTAACGGTTTACCGGTAATGGCCTAATACTATTTTTTATATTTACATATTGTTTTTTTGGTGATAAAATATTTAATAGAGATTCTGCTATATTTGAGTTTTTAATAATTTGTTTCTCCCTTATATTTTTTAAAATTTGAATAAGAATTTACTTGCTAATAGTACAGATTAAAAACTTTGCATATTCAAAATATTAGTGGATAAATTACAATTTTCAAGATTTGATTTTGAAAATTGGGAATATTTTAGTGGGGATACCAAGTTAAAATGCTAATCAAATTAGATGTCAAGACATGGGAACGAGTTCGGGATGCTATTATTGACCGATTAGAAAAAAGAGGCTAATTGAAGGTTCTATTATTTATAACAAAACCCTATTCATTTTCCGTATTGAATCCAATCCGATCTTATTGTGAAAGAGAAAACATTGAAGTCTCATGGTTTAAAGCAAGTTCTGCAAAATCGGTGAAAGTTATTGGGTCAGTCTTAACTTCAACTAATGACGTTATGCAATTTGAGCCTGATGCTGTAATTGTCCCAGGGAATGTAGTTCCTGATTTTTGGCCAGGGCTCAAAGTGCAAATCTTTCATGGATTAGGTGAGGAAAAAAAAGGGCACTACGACATTACTGATTTTTTTGATCTTTATTGCACGCCCGGGCCGGTCATGACAAGTGGATTCAACGATTTGCAAAAAAAACATCAATCATTTTTGGTAAAAGAAACAGGATGGTCAAAATTAGATTCAATAGACTTGAATGAAACAATTGAAGAATCAAAAATAAAACTGGGATTGGATCCGACTAAAAAAACAATTCTTTATGCCCCGACTTTTTCACCTAAATACACATCAGCTCAAAATCTTTTTCCAATAATAAAATCATTACAAACTTACGATTGGCAATGGATAGTCAAATTTCACGATCTGGAAAAAAAGGAGACGATAAACAAGTATCAAACTCTTGTATCAGAAAAATTGAAAGTAATAGATGATTTGGATATTTTACCTTGGATGTCAGCTTCTGATATGTTGCTTGGTGATACATCTTCGGTCTTGTATGAATTTTTACTTTTTGATCGTCCCATAATAACAGTTAATGCAAAGACGAGACTGGATAAAGGAATTAATATTCATGAGCCAATGGATTTGATTGGTGCTATTACGCGATGTTTAGAAAATCCTGAAGAATTCTCAATAAATCGAAAAGAATATTTAGAAGATTTGCATCCTTTTACCGATGGGAATTCTACAGTCAGGGTTATGAAAATAATTCAAAAAGTCATTCACTCCGACGAAGTGGATGGACTTAAACAAAAGTCTCCAAATTGGTTACGAAAACGGAAAATTCGGAAAATGGTGAAAGAATGAAAATCCTTTTTGAACACGACCATTTATATTATTTACCACAGTTTGAGCCTGTCATTCAAAAATTGAAAATGACGGGAAAACATGATTTATTTGGTTCAATAAATATTTCTGTTCCAAAAATCGAAAGAGATTTATTTGATTTTGAAATGAACAGATTGGGTCTTGAAAATGTTCATGGGAATTTTGAACCGCAACGAAGACAAATTTTAAAAGAGATGAATTTTGATTTGATTTTTGTTGGAAATAAATCCAGTTTATCGTCTATTAAATCAGTTAATTCATTTTCAGTCATGATTTACCATGGGATTGGATTGAAGCAATCTTACTATTCAGACTTAACAAAAGACATGGATTTGATTTGTGTTGAATCCGATGAACGTAAAGCAATATTAGAAGAAAAAGGATTTCCAGCTGTGTCAACTGGATTTACAAAACTGGATGGTTTTGATTCAATTGAAAAATATAAAAATGAAAAGGTCAACGTTTTATATGCGCCAACATATTTCCCATCATCTTTACAAAAAACAATTCCATATTTGAACCCGATTAATGGTTTAGACCTAAAAATAAAACTCCATCATTTTTATTGGACAAATCCAACTTATATAAAAATTCGACTACTACTCGAATTAGCAATCCAAGCTCAATCGAATATTGAAATTATCCAATTCGAACATTATAATATTTTGCCTTTTTACGCCAAAGCAGATTTGATGATCTCCGATATCTCATCTACTCTTTTTGAAT
>JABHAX010000143.1 GCA_018674095.1 Fidelibacterota bacterium | reverse complement strand
GAAAAAGTTTTAGCCACTCTTGATAATGAAGAATGGGGGATTGGCAGTAAAACGATTTCTGAATTCAATGAATCCTTTGCGAAATTACATGATGCAAACCATTGTATCTCTTTACATAGTGGTACTTCGGCTCTTTGGGTATCATTGAAAGCTGCTGGTGTAAAAGCGGGCGATGAAGTGATTATTCCAGCCTATACTTTTATTGCCACAGCCACAGCTGTTCTAATGACGAATGCCATTCCAGTTTTTTGTGATATTGATCTTAAAACCGGGAATATGGATCCATCTGATATTGAATCAAAAATTACAGATAAAACAAAAGTGGTTATTCCTGTGCATATTGCAGGTTCACCTGTTGACCTTAACTCAATTCTTTCGTTGGCAGAAAAACATAATCTTGCTGTGATTGAAGATGCAGCTCAAGGTCATGGTGCCACGTACCAAAATAAAAAAGTGGGCGCCATCGGACTCGGTGGGATTTTCAGTTTTCAATCATCTAAAAATATGAGTGCCGGAGAAGGTGGTGCCATTATTACAAATGATGAAGATTTTGCAGATGCTTGTTTTTCCTATCATAATTGTGGACGCGTGAAAAACGGAGCATGGTACGAACATCATCGACTGGGGAGCAACCTAAGAATGAGTGCCGTGAATGCTGCCATGTTGATTCCACAAATTGATACCCTGGAATCTGAAATGGATTTACGGGATAAAAATCGAGCAACATTGGATAGAACTATTTCTGAAATAAAGGGATTAACTCCCATGGAAATGAGCAAAGGCGCAACTCGATCTGCAAACCATATTTATATGTGTCGATACACCGAAGATCTTTTTAGCGGAATTCCGCGAGAAACATTTTTTAAAGCCATGCAAGCAGAAGGCGTTTATACATATAAAGGATATAATCCTCTGTATCGCGAACCCTTATTTATTACCAATAATGAAGAATATCCTTGGTTGAAAGGCCGAGACTATTCTTCGCTTCATTTGGAGAAAACAGAAATATTTTGTGAAAAAGAAGCAGTTTGGTTGAAACAAAATCATCTTTTAGGCGATGAAGATGATATTCAAGATATTATTAATGCTGTTGAAAAAGTAACAATCGCCATGAAGCATGACCCAAAACAATTTTTAGATTTCAAACGTTAACAAAGAGAAAAATCATGAAACTTGACCTTGATATAAAACAATTACTTAGTGCTGTTGATGTACCTGCCGATTGGGTAGGACTCCGAGAAGTTTATGAAGCACATACACCCAGAATGATACGGGATGGTGTTCCAGTGGCAAATGGAAGGGCATCAACCCACGGCATCATGGTAGAAGTGTTGGTGGATGGCCAGTTCGGCTATTTTGGTACACCAAATATGACACCGAAAGGGATTGCCAATGCAGCCAAAAAAGCTTATCAACAGGCAAACATCGCCTCTAGACATTCAACATTTCAATTTGATGAAACGGCTCGACCATCTCATCAGGGGACTTACCAGTCGCCATTTACAAAAAATAGAGAATCTTTATCTGCTGGAAAATTGAATGAAACATTATTGGAAGCATATAATCATTTAAAAGTATCGGACAAAATTGTAAGTGCATCGTCCTTATGCCAAGTCATCGAATCTTCATTTCGTTTTGTGAGCTCCAATGGAAGTGACATTACCCAAGATTTTCTCATGTTTGAATTTGATTTGAGTGCCACCGCAGCCGATGGTACTAATCAGCAAACAAGAACCTTTGGTGGGATGCGTGGAACATGTCGTCAAATGGGTATGGAATATTTTGATAAATATGAGATTCTTGCCAATGCAAATCGAATTGGGGAGCAAGCTATTGAATTGTTAGATGCAGACGATTGTCCCACAGGTGAAATGGATGCGGTGATAGCACCGGACCAGATGATGCTTCAAATTCATGAAAGTGTGGGGCATGCTCTTGAAGTTGATAGAATTCTTGGCGATGAACGGAATTATGCCGGCTGGAGCTTTGTAAAATTAGAAGATTTTGGCAAACTCCAATATGGCTCCAAACTGATGAATATTACATTCGACCCGACGCTTGAATCTGAATTTGCGTCTTACGCATATGACGATGGCGGACTTAAAGCCACCAAGGAACATTTGATCAAAGATGGGCTTTTGGTTCGCGGATTGGGTGGACAAGAAAGTCAAATTCGTTCTGGTTTAAATGGAGTTGCCAATTTTCGCGCCAGTGGATGGAATCGGGCTCCGATTGATCGCATGGCAAATATTAATCTTGAACCGGGCGATTCTTCATTTGATGATTTGATTTCTCAAGTTGAATATGGTGTTTATATGGAAAGTAATAAGTCCTGGTCCATAGATGATTACAGGAACAAGTTCCAGTTTGGATGTGAATATGGAAAATTGATTGAGAATGGACAAATGACAAAAACGGTTAGAAATCCGAATTATCGAGGAATTTCCACGCCATTTTGGAATAGCTTGAAAGGGGTGGGGAATGCTGACACATTCGGTATTTATGGCACTCCAAATTGCGGAAAAGGCGAGCCCAACCAAGTGATTCGGGTTGGACACGCATCCCCAACATGTCTTTTTGAAAATATCCAAATCTTTGGAGGCGTTTAATCATGGAACAAATCTTTAATAAAATAAGTGAATCTTTATTTACTCAAATACAAAATGGAGAAAACTTAATTCTGTCCTTTTCAGGGGAAAATAGTCAATTCATTAGATTCAACAAAGCAGCAGTTCGGCAAACTGGATTGGTAGATGATGCAGATCTTGGTCTCAAATTCATTGCCAATAATCGCACCGTTCGGGGCGGATTCACTGTATCTGGTAATTTTGATGTAGATATTGCACGTGGTAAATCTGAAATCAAACGAATGAGGTTGGAAGCGCAAGAAATCCCGGAAGACCCCTTTGTTGTATTACCCGAAAATTCAGGCTCCAGCCATGAAATTAAATCCGCTAATGGCCTTCAATTTGAACATGCTGTTGATGCAATTCTCCCTGCAATGGATGGTATGGATTTTGTGGGCATTTGGGCAAATGGGAAAATGTTCCGAGGGAATGCAAATAATCTTGGACAAAAGCATTGGTTTGAAACTGAATCATTCAGTTTGGATTATTCATTAGTCACACCTGAACATCAAATGGTGAAAGGTTCTTTTGCTGGTTCCGATTGGAATCAAAATGACTATGAATCTTATGTAAAACGATCCCGTAATAAATTAACCTTAATGGAAAAGAAACCTATAAAAATTGAAAAAGGGAATTATCGAACTTGGTTTGAATCTGCAGCCGTATCAGATTTCTTGGGAATGTTTTCCTGGAATGGTATTTCGGAAGCTTCTTTAAGACAAGGGTGTAGTGGATTTGGTCGTATGCGCCATGATGATGTTCGTTTGTCACCGAAATTTTCTGTGATTGAAGATTTCTCTCCTGGATTTTGTCCCAAATTCAATTCCAATGGTGAAGTTTCGAATGATCAATTAACTTTAATTGATAGTGGCGAATTAAAAAATACCTTGGTGAGCAGCCGGTCAGCAAAAGAATATGGCGTTGATTCGAATTATGCAGAAGCTGGTGAATATATGCGATCACCAAAAATGGTTTCAGGCGAATTAAGCCAAAATGATGTTGTGACAAAAATAGGTACCGGATTGTATTTATCTAATATTCATTATTTGAATTGGAGTGATAATGCCGGCGGACGAATTACTGGATTAACACGATATGCTTGCTTTTGGGTAGAAAATGGAGAAATCATTGCGCCAATTGAAACCATGCGTTTTGATGATTCTTTTTACAATTTCTTTGGTGATAACTTGGTGGATGTAGAAGATAAATCCAGCATAAATCCTGAAGTGGAAACCTACGGTGGACGCGGTTTGGGTGCCACAACCTGTCCGGGAATCCTTGTGAATGATTTTGCGTTAACCCTTTAGAAATACTGAAATGTCTGAAATTCTAATATTTATCTTAGGAATTTGTATCGGTGGAGGAGCCGTTTGGTTTTTACGGCAAAAACAAATGGAATCTATCCAAGATAATCAAGCGCAGTTAAAAGCTGCTTTTGGTAGTCTTTCCAAAGAAGCATTAGATTCTAATTTGGACTCTTTTTTAAAATTAGCAGAATCCAAATTTTCTGACCTTATTGGGAAATCGGATGAACAATTAGGGAGTAAAAAGAAACTAATTGATGAATCATTAAAAGAAATGAAAACCGATTTAAAAAATCTTTCTGAGAATACCGTTGCCTTAAAATCCCAAATGGAAGAATCCCGAAAAAGTGTGGGTGAACTCTCCGATACCACATCGCAACTTCGGCAAATACTTTCCAGTTCTCAAGCTCGTGGGCAATGGGGTGAGCGAATGGTGAAAGATATTTTGGATTTTATTGGCTTGGTGGAAGGGATCAATTATTCGGAACAATCCCAAGTGATAGATGGGAAGGATCGCCCGGATTTCACATTCTTTTTGCCGGATGATAAAACCATTAATATGGATGTCAAATTTCCGTTAGCCCATTATGAAAAATATATCGCTGCGGAAAATGACCTAGAAAAAGAAGGTGAAAAGAAAGCTTTTTTGAATGATGTTAGGAACCGAATTAAAGAAGTGTCAAAACGTGGATATATTGATCCAAAAGGTGGTACCGTAGATTATGTTCTTCTATTTATTCCCAATGAAAGTATATACGCATTTTTAAACCAAGAAGATCATGGTTTGATTGATTTCTCTTTGGGGAAAAAGATATTATTATGTTCACCCGTAACTTTATACGCTATTCTTTCTTTAGTGCGGCAAGCCGTTTCCAATTTTGCTATGGAACAAAAAGCTGGAGAGATGCAAGAATTGGTTGGCGTATTCAGGAAGCAATGGGAAGAATTCACAGGGAAAATGTCATCAATGGGGAAGGCTTTAGCATCTCTAACCACTCATTATGATAATCTTACTGGAACCAGATTACGGGCATTAGAAAAACCGATGCAAAAAATAAAAGAATTAGAATTGGGTGACCATAAAGAAATAAAAGAGATTGAAGAATGAATTTTAATAATAATGTCATTTCGATCGGAATGAAATGGAGCGCGGGAATCTCGTTAATTCAAGTGAAGAGATTGCTTCGTCATGCATTCTTGGTATTGATCCTATTCATTTCATCTTGTGTGTCACCACCCGAATACCAGGATGGTTTATTAGAAAATATCCCAGCCATCGTAGATGAAGTTGACTATTTTTCTTTATCCATTCTTGGAGATGATTACACAGTAGAAAAAGATTGGGATATAACTTTAATCACGGATAGTTCTGACACAATTCTGACAACATTAGTATTGGCAGATATGAATATTTCATCACAGGATTCATCTTATTTATTTATGATGAATGATTCAGGTGATACAATTTTTCGGCAAATATTAGTCAGTGAGGTTGTTTGGAGTGCAGAAATTGAAGTCCCTTTAATTGGGCCACCCAAAAAGATTTCTTTTCTCGGAGATAATTTTACAGGCCGCTTGGAATTTCAAATATTGAAAAAATAGTTTACTTTTACAATT
>JABHAX010000142.1 GCA_018674095.1 Fidelibacterota bacterium | reverse complement strand
TCAATATGGTTTCCATTGCTTTCACTATAATACCAAGACTCGTATGGAGGCAAATTATCGGATGTAATTACTGTATTATCTCCAGAGATTGTTGCATCTACACAGGAAAAATAAGTGGAATAAAATAAATCCACACCCGTTCCAAAAGATGATTCGCAATTATCCAATGTAAGCGCATCAACATCATGATCGTGATCATCATGATTGTGCCCTGAATCATCATCGCATCCCGAAATAACTAAAACAAGCATTAAAACAAAAAGATGTTTACAATTTTTCAAATTCCTTATCATTATTTCAACAGTATCATTTTTTTCGTTTCAGAATGCCCATTTAATTGAATTCGGTAAAAATAAATACCAGAACCAACTTTAAGACCCGCATTATCTGTACCATTCCATAATACTGATTTAATACCAGCATTTTGAGAACCGTGAACCAATTGCTTCACATATTTCCCGCTTAAATCCAATACTGAAATTTTCACATCCGAATCCTTTGATAATTCATAATGAATGGTTGTGACAGGGTTAAATGGATTTGGATATGCATTATAAAGTGTAAAATCTTTTGAAACAATATTACCTTCATCAATGTTTGTATATGTCCCTTCTGCTCCAACATATTTCCCCAATTCTTCATCCACTAATTGATTCGTATTGAAATTTTGGAATCCAGGAATATCATTGATGAGCCCTCTATAAGCCCCTGCTAACAAAAAATGCTCTTCAAATGTAAAAGTCTGATTTGCCCAATCATCCGAAACTGTGCTGGTGAATGCATGATAATGATGCCCATAATCATCGTGACTATGACTACCAAATTCATCTAATGGAGTTTCGTATCCATCCATAGTAGCATGAGAAGATTCATATTTACCATACAAAGCTAATCCGTCAAACGAAAAAGCAATAATAGGAGGATGTGTATGTCCAGTATAGTCATCTAGATTATATAGATTAATTCCATTGCCACTAAATGCATGACCATCTGCGTGATAATGAAGCCCCATCCCTCTTCCTACATGTGCACCCGTTGAGGTAATCTCAGCATTCATTTGTGCAAAAGTTAACGTGTTATTGTAGGCTGGATAAACTTTAACACCATCCACAGCAATTCCATTAGCCGATATTGATGAATGATTATAAACATTCCATTCATCTTCTGGAAGATTTGCATCTAATGCTATGCTACTATAAGGCGACATATCATTATCCGTTAAATTTGTAATCAAGCCATAATCTTTGAGTGGGATTTTAAATAATGTTGCGGCAACAACAGCATTGCGAGTAATAGTTTGATCAGAATATCCACCACTTGACCCATCTCCTGGTGGCCTTGGCACGTCGATTAAAAAATTCGGGCCACCCGTCCCATTATGCGCTCCAACCACCATAAATGGATGATAGACTCCGTCATCATCTTGGGCATTAGTAAAATATACGTGAGCAATTAACGGCGTGTCCAATACACAATTTACTTCATCTACAGCAGCCGTTCTATGAGATAGCATATTTTCTCTTACTGCAAGATATAAAGATTTATCATATCGTAATGATTCTCCTTGAGCTTGCAATGTAGATTCAATATTATTTAAAAAATCTTCAGCGACAGCTGTTGCTTCGTCCGAATGCCCAAACTGCATTTGAAATTGGATGTCAGTTTGCTGAATGACTAAGTTGTAAAGTTGGCTTAATGCAACGCCTTCTATTGATGCTTCTCCTGTAGCCGGATTGATTGGCCAAGATGCAAATGAGTTTGTTTGCCAATCGATACTTCCTGGATTAAAAGCAGAACCGGCTTCATTTTTTACATTGATTAGATCTGTCGCATCCGCAAGCAGTAAACTGCTCGCATTAGATTCAGTTGTGGTAAGCTCGATACTCCCAGAGCTCAAATCCACCCAGTGATTTGATGACCAGTTATTATCAATTTCAAAACTTTCTGTACTTAAATCATATTGGTACCGAGAACTCGCTTTTAAGACTGTACTGTTTCCAGTAGTACTTATTTCGAATCCGAGATAAGCAATAGTGGTTTGGTCGGTCATAAAAGTAGATTTAATATCTCGAATAACTAAACCTGATGATGTGGAAGCACCAACATCTGCATTTGCATCCAAAGCATAATAAATTCCCAAAACAGGGCGAATTGTATAAGCGCCTGAAAGTGTTTCTGTAAAGAGTTCTTCGATATTTAAATCTTGCAACTGAAACATGCCTCTCATCACATCACCATAAGTCCCACTTCCAGATGTTATTACGGATGCCTCGCTCAAGCTTAATGCACTATCATCGCTTAAGTTGATAGAAAGATAGCTAGACTGTTCATTATTTAGAATAACAACATAATCTCTATTCTCGGGATTAACTTCGGTCGGCGTCCATGTGCTCGTATAATCAGACTCAAGAATTTGACTAAATGGCCTTGGCCCATAATTATCCATGCCAACACCAAAAGTTGGCAAAAGAAGACCTATCAATATTATTAGTCTTGACAATGATTTTATTAATTGTTTCATTTTGTTTTTCCTTTTTTTTTAATTTCAATTTCTATTTTATTCTTAATAATTTCACGAAAATGCAGGTGAATAGTATCGTTTTTAACAAAAACAATCAACCTAATAAAAGCCTAAAAATGAAAATAATTATAATAGAAAGCCGTTCAATAAAGATTATAATGAATCAATAAACTCAGTAAGATTAACAGATCGGTCAATATTCAATTTTTTTCGAATTTTGATACGATATTGCTCAATTGATCCGGGGGAAAGATTTGTGAGTCTTGCTATATCTTTGGTGGATAGTTTCAATTTTAATAAAGCACAGATTTTCTGCTCTCTTTGTGAAAGATTTGGAAATTTAAATATTAAAGTTTTGTAAAAATCATTATGCACTTCGCTAAACCATTTTTGAAATTCTTCCCATTCATTTTCAGAATGAAGTTGTTCTTGTATGAGCCCCAACGATTTTTTCACAGCTGCAGAAGACCCATTTTCAATTGCTTTTAACTGATCGGCAAGATTAGAAAGAATTTCTTGAGTATGGGACATATTTAAAGCCTTATGTGTCAATTCTTTATGTTTAAAGGCTAAGTCATTTTGCAGCCGCGTTTCCTTTTCTCTTTGTACGGTAATTTCTTGGCTATGGATAATTTCCTTTTGGCGAAGTATTTCTTTCGAAATCCGTTTTATGTAATAATACCGATTAATCAAAATAAGAAGAAAAATGAAAGAAATAAAGAGTCCCACTCCAATTATATTCCGATAGGCTTTTTGTTTATCTACTTCAAGCGCCTTAATAGATAGCGCTTGCTCACTTTCTGCCATAACTCTTGAAATTTCTATTTGGGTTAATATTTCTAAGTTTTTCATTAAATGCAAGGAATCCTCTATCGTTGAATATTCAATTAATAAATTCAATGATTGATCAACGTCACTTTCTTTTAATAATAAGTGTATTGCTTTATACAGTTTACTTTGCTCTGGTAAGGATCCTGTTTTTTTAGCGATTTCTAGACCACTTTTAAAATGTTTAATAGCAAGATTGTAATTTTTTCGATTATTATAAATAGTCCCCAAAGCGAAATGAATAGTTGGAAGTCGAACGAGAATATTATTTTGTTCACTAAGAATAATCGACTTTTTATGGTAATAAATAGCAATTTCATTATTCCCAATTTGAGAGTAAAGATCTGCTATATTTTCATAATTGTCAATTAACTCTTCAATGCTATTTGATTTTTTAAGCATTAAATTTGCTTCTTCAAATAATTCTAACGCTCTGGAATATTTATTTAGTTGAACATAAGCCCTACCTAAATTTGAAATTGAATGTCCGATTAAATATTCTTTTCCAATTTTTTTTCTATATCCCAGGGCTTTTTCATAATGGAGAATAGCTTTTTGGGGTTGGTTTTGTTGTTGTTTAATAAGTCCTAAATTATTTTCTGTAACAGCCATACCAGTTAAATGGGATAGAGATGTAAAAATTTCCAATGCAATCTTATATCGGTTTTTCGCAGATTTTAGAATTCCCTTGTTAAAATATATTGTTCCAATATCTAATTGACGCCATGCAATGTGATTTTTTGCATTTGATTGGGTATATAATTGAATGGCCTTCGTATGATATTCAATCGATTTTTCAACCAATCCCTGATTTCCAAGTAAATTTCCTAATCCACCATATAAATGACCTAATTCTAGATTCTTAGACCCTTTTTCTCCAATATATGCAATTCCATCAAAAGCATATTTAATGGACAGCTTAGGGTTTAGAATTCGATTATATCGAACCAACTCTACATAGGTTTGAATTACATTATTTCTATCTTGTTCTTGTAGAAATATGTCTAACCTTTGTTTCAAGTCAGTGGGTTGTGATAGCAATATTTCAATGCTTAATAAAATAATAAGAATCATTATTCTCATAAAAATACCATTTTTGAGATCGGTTTAACTATCGTTGTTTTTTTGATTTAAAGTATGGATTTAGAAAATACATCCAGCATCTAAAACGAACCGCTTTGCATCTTTGGAATAAATTCAAATGGGAATCCAATAGGCGGTTTTAAGGAGCCATGCCCCATTACAAAGTCAGGAATGGCTATGGATGGGCACCTTGAAAGTAGGGCCTAACTTTATGTTCTTGGTGTTCATTTCATAGTTTAAAATTTGTCCTACTATCGTCCAGTGGTATAAGACCATTTTCATCAGTTTTTATTATCCAAAAATCATATT
>JABHAX010000141.1 GCA_018674095.1 Fidelibacterota bacterium | reverse complement strand
GTAAAATCCGGTAGTGAATGTCCTTTTTCTTCCAGCATAGATAATTGTTCGCCCGGATCTTTCGGAATTATATGAGCTTCCACACCAAGTTTATCGCGTAAAATAGCACCCACATCTAAAGTAAAAAGTGCCGAACAATATTTTCGCCCATCTCCCACTAGAAAACATTGTGATAACAGAGGTATGGATTTCATAGTTTCTTCAATGACAAGGGGAGCTATGTTTTTTCCACCAGAACTCACATAAATCTCCTTTTTGCGGCCTGTTATACTGATATATCCATCCGAGTCAATCTTGCCCACATCACCGGTGTACAGCCAACCATCAATAATTGTTTCTGCTGTAGCACTGGGATTATTATAGTAACCCTTCATGACATGATCACCACGAATTAGAATCTCACCATCTTCCGCTATTTTCATTTCTGTACCAGGCATGGCTTTTCCAACTGTTCCTATCTTATTATTATCTTCGAAATTTATGGAAGCACCAGCAGTATTTTCAGTCATACCATAGCCTTCAAATAAGGGTATACCCAAAAATTGAAATAGAGTGAGTATATCAGGGTTAATAGGTGCGGCACCCGATATTGCAAATCGAGTCTCAGAAAAACCTGTAGCTTCCTTGAGTTTTTTCTTAAAAACATTTGAAAGACCCGGTATTTTTAAACCAATCTTTAGAATAGCTTTGCCATCAATTGCTGCTTTTAAATTCGAATAGATCTTCTCATAAATTCTGGGTACACCAATAAAAAGATGCGGCTTTACTTCTTTGGCATAATCCACCACAAATAAGGGACTATTAACCACATGAAGATGCATAGCGTTTCGAATCCAATAATGATTGTCTACCAATTGCCCAAACACATGGGCCAATGGCAACCATGACACATACCTCTCCCCCTGTGCAAATTGAAACGTTTCTTCAACAGAGTCCAGTTCAAAGTTCCAATTTTTATGCGTCAGTTCTACACCTTTTGGATTTCCGGTTGTTCCAGATGTATAGATCAGGCAGGAAGTATCTTCCGCTTTAATAGCATCGACTCGCTCAAGAACTTCTGACTCATCAATAGTTTCACCTTTTGCAATAAATTCTTCCCATGAAATGGCTTTATCATGATCTAATGTATCAATCCCATCCATCATAACAACAACATCAACTTGATTTAATTTATCAATAACATTCAGCAATCGGTGATTGGGCATTTTTTCCACATCATCATTATCACTTGGATTATTTCCGACAAAAACAATTCTCGATTCTGAATTTCCGACTACCCATTCCACTTCATCTGAAGAACAAGTATGATAAACACCTACTCCCACAACATTTGACATTTGAGCAGCTAAATAACATCCATACCATTCCTTCCTGTTATAGCTGTAAATACTTATTTTATCATTCGCCTGCAATCCTAAAGCAAGCAGAGATTTAGAGATTCCCATTGTAAAGTCAAAAAATTCAGCCCATGAATCGGTTTGCCATTGCCCTTTTTCGTTTTTTACAGATAATGCCGGTTCATTAGGATATTTATTTGCGTTGTTAATTAAGTTTTGTGGTGTATTCATTTTTGTTTACGGGTTAAGGTTGTTGAGCCATCTCAGCAATGTTGCTGTGATTTATGATTCGGAATTTAGTCTCATTTATAAGATTTAACAATTCCATGCGCTTGACTCTCACTAAAAGTTTCCTATAATTTCAAGAACTACAATTGAAGAAAATATGCCGGTGTGGCGGAATTGGTAGACGCGATGGATTCAAAATCCATTTCTCGTAAGGGAGTGGGGGTTCGAGCCCCTTCACCGGTACATTTTTCTTTGAATTCCCCTGTTATTTTTTTTACTTGACTTATATCAAATAAACCAATACTTTAACCCTTGAAGGTGCTGGTTTGGTACCTTTGGTATGTGGAAGGGGTAGACGTTCACTCTGTCCGAGGTCATAGTGAAGTCTGCCCCACTTTTTTATTTTATCTATTAATGTAAAACATTAAATAATCTATATTAATTTAATTATTATTATATTTAACTTACTCTTGTATAGTGCAATCATACTTGTGTAATCAAGTTTGAATTAAAAAAAATAGCACCAGGCGATTGGATGGTACATCAGATGGAAATCCAATCATTTTGTTTAAACTGTTTTTAACACACCTTCTGGTATTTTTATGATATCATTGACGGTAATTTGTTGATTCGTATGTAATCGTCCAATAGTACTGCATGGAATTCCATGACTCATACAGATTCGTTGAAATTCCATTAATTCTTTTTCTCCGATTAGAATTAGAGCCGAACCAAATGATTCACCGAATAATAATTCTTCCGATGTTAGTCTTCTGGATAAGTGAATTTTCAACCCAAATTCCTTATTGATCTTTGAGTAGAGATTTAAAAGCGCTATCATGAGACCGCCTTTAGAAATAGTGGATACAATTTTTATAACATTTGTTGAAACTGCTTGAACCAAGGCTTGATTAATATTGTATTCCATAGTGCTATCAAAACTTGGGTCGTGATAGTCTGGATTTTTACCGGTCAAATCTTCAAATAATGAATCAGCCAATTCTCCTTTAACACTTCCGAGTAAAGATATAAAATCACTTTCCTTTATTTCGATTGGTTGTTTTTCAATCGATTTTCCAATCCCAATAATTTGGTGCTGATTTTCGGATAAGTCATTTAAAATATCTAAATGGGAATTATGTTTTAATCCATAACTATGGATTGCAGATTGCTGCCCCACTAAATAGGATGAGTTTTTGTTTGTTGATATTATTTTCAAATAGGAAACATTTGAACCTTGGATTGCCAATTGCCGAACAACATTTGCCACAGAACGAATTCCGCCAAATAATGATGTAGCATTAATGTCAAATTGTTGATGTTCTACAACAGATACTTCTTGGCCAGATTTATCCCAAATCATTCTATCTGAATAAACGGATGTATAGCCCAATTCAATCATTTTTTTAATAATAGTAATTGGTTTAAGCTTTTTTATTTTTTTACCGTTTTCACCCGTTTGGATAATTTCATCCAATTTATTTTTTTCGTCTTTTCCATGGATAGATATCTGAGTCACGCTCACAGGCCATTTTTTCTCTTGTCCATCTCCAAAATTTAATTGGTGGCATAACTCATTTGTTATTTTTCCAATACGATTATAATCATATCCAAACTCAGCAAATTTTCTTTTTAGGTCATGATCACTCACACCTTCTGATATGACAATCCCTTCACCTTTTTTATACTTTTCTGGAAAGGAAAAATCAATGGACGCGTTATTCGG
>JABHAX010000140.1 GCA_018674095.1 Fidelibacterota bacterium | reverse complement strand
GTCTGGTTTAATGCACAATTTCCAATATTATCAAAATGGTTAAAGATATTCAATGAATCAGAACTATTTATGACCATAATGAAAAAATATGCCTTATGGGAAACGGGAGAGAATGGCATTTTGATTCAAGAATGCTACACAAGAAATGAATAGAAATCGCAACCTTTTCATATCACTTTTTATGTTTGCCCATATCCTTTTAGGTGAACAATTAATTATCTCTCATGATGGATTTTCTGTAAGAATTGAACGAGATGAATGGGGAGTTCCGCACATTTATGGTAAACGAGATGCGGATGTTTCATTTGGACTGGCATATGCCCATGCTCAGGACGATTTTAAAACTATTTATGATATATTATTAGCTACAAGGGGTAAACTGGCATCGGTGTATGGAAAGGACGCTGCAGTGAATGATTACTATGTTCATCTCATGGATTTATGGAATACTATTGATTCCAACTATGAATCCGATGTGGCGGATGATGTGAAATTATTATGCGATGCTTATGCAGCAGGAATTAACCTATTTTTAGAAGATTACCCGGAACAAGAAAAGAAAAATATATTTCCTGTCTCCGGGAAAGACCTGATTGCGGGATTCTCTCATAGAATGCCATTGATGTTTGGTCTGGATGGTGTCATGAAAAAATTATCAAAAGAACAACGTCCACAATTAATAGGCCTGAACGGGAATGAAGAAAATAGCGAGTCATTTAAAATGGTTGCCAGTAATGTTTTTGCCATTGCGCCCCATCGATCTAGTGATGGCTATACGCGGATATGGATCAATAGTCATCAACCTTGGGAAGGCCCGGTTGCTTGGTACGAAGCACGTTTTATAAGCGAAGAAGGGTGGGACTTTTATGGGGGATTGTTTCCCGGTTCTCCCATCCCCTTGGTTGGCCATAACACAAATTTGGGCTGGAGCCATACTGTGAATTCACCAGACCTAATTGACGTATATGAATTAACCATTAATCCAAATAATAAAGATCAATACTGGTTTGAAGGTTCATGGAAAGAAATGAGAGTCCGGAAAGTGCCGATTAAAGTGAAATTATTTGGGCCTTTTTCATGGACCTTCAAACGGAAAGTAAAAGAATCTATACATGGTCCTGTGATGGAATTTGACCATGGAATCTATTCACTTCGTATTTCATCGTTAAAAAATCTGAAATTTATAGAAGAGTGGTATCGAATGGGAAAAGCACAGAACTACACTGAATTTAAAAAGGCCATGGAGATCCATGCTTTACCCATGTTTAATACAGGTTATGCTGATAAAGATGGGAATATTTATTATGTATATAATGCAAAAATCCCTAAACGGAATGAAGGGTATAACTGGAACGAACTTCTTGCAGGCGACAAACAAGAAAATATTTGGACTGATTATGTCCCATTTGATTCGTTGCCCCAGATGTTAAATCCAGCAGACGGGTTTTTACAAAACTGCAACAGCAATCCTTATCTTGCTACAGGTAATACGGATGATGTATCCAAACCTTTACCAGGTTGGACAGGGATTGAAACTCACCAAACTAATCGTGCTCTTCGTGCTTTGGAAACATTTGGTTCAGATTCATCCATATCGCGGGATGAATTTTTCAACTATAAATATGATACCCAATATTCAACAAATTCCGTCATTGCCAAGGTGAGAGACCGATATATTCAAGATATGGCCAATGAAAAGGATCTCAAATTGATCTCTGCATTAAATCTGATCAGAAATTGGGATTTGTCAGCTGACTCGAGTAACACTGCAGCAGCGTTGGCCATCATTGTACTTCCCAATGCGTTTAATGAGGATAATCTTAAATATAAACCTGATGCCATCACCAGTAAGCTTGTTGAAACGATTGATTATCTAGAGAATAAATTTGGCAAGATTGATGTTCCTTTGGGGAAGGTATTGCGCCTGGTTCGAGGAGAAACAAATTTGCCTCTTTCCGGAGGTCCCGGTTTACTAAGAGCGATATATTTTAAAAAGAAAAATGATGCATATGTGGGAATCGCTGGGGATTGTTATTTTCAAGCTGTAGAGTGGGGCCCTAATGGGGAATTAAATGCATGGACTATTCACCAATACGGCAGTGCAACAGCAATTGAATCATCAATTCATTATGATGACCAGGCGAAGTTATTTTCAAAGCATGAAATGAAACAGGTTAGACCATGAGATTACTATTGTTTGTGTTAGGTCTCTCTTTTCTTCTATTATTTTCTGCATGCAGCAATGTGGACCTGATTGCTACCGATTCTAAAACGATTCAGGAACACCTTTCGAATTATAAGGGAGAGAAAGCAGTTTTGCTTAATGTCTGGGCAACAAGCTGTGCACCTTGTGTGGAAGAATTTCCCATGATCGTTAGTTTAGGTAATGAGATCAAGGACCTGGAAGTGGTATTTGTGAGTGCAGATTTTGATGATCAATTGGGTAAAGTGAAGAGTTACCTGAACGAGCAAAAAGTTACTGGTGTTTCATTTATAAAAAATGAGAATGATCAATCCTTCATAAGTGGGATTCACCCAGAATGGTCTGGGTCACTACCCTTCACAATCTTTTATGGAAAAATATCAGGAAAGATGTTGATATTTTGGGAAGGGAAAGAATCAGAAAGTAAATTCAGGGAAGCAATTCAACGTGCAATTAACGAATAGGAGTTTGTATGAAAATAATCTTATCCATCATGACCGGAATCACATTTTTGATCGGTGGTGAATTAGAAATTGGTTCAGCTATGCCGCTTAAAGATTTTCAAATGGCAGGCATCAGTGGAAAAAACATCACTCTTTCTAATGCGAAAGGAGATGCGGGAACTCTGGTGATTTTTTCGTGCAATACCTGTCCTTGGGTGATTCGCTGGGAAGACCGCTATGTGACGCTGGCAAATACATATGCCCCAAAGGGAATTGGTATGATCGCCGTGAATTCTAATGCAGCTCGGTTTGGCAGTGAAGATAGTCTTGAAGAAATGGTGGAGCATGCAAAAAATAATGGCTACAATTTTCCCTATGCACAAGATCCAGGGTCGAAATTAGCCACTGCCTTTGGTGCCACAAAAACACCACATATTTATTTGTTCAATGCTGACGATAAATTGGTCTATCTTGGTGCGATAGATGATAACGCAAAAAATGCAAAAAAAGTGGAAGTACCTTTTCTGGCAAATGCAATTGATGCTTTGCTAGCAGGGAAACCCATTAATCCCCAAGCTACAAAAGCATTGGGCTGCTCTATTAAATTCAATTAGGTTTTTTATAAATGGAACAAACATATTATTTCGTCATTATTGGTGTGCTCATTTTTGATTATGCTCTTTCTTCAATCAGTTCTCTTTTGAATATGAAAAACATCACCGAAGAAATTCCGGACGGATTTGAAAATCATTATGATGGAGAAAAATATGCCAAATCTCAAGCTTATTTAAAAGATAATACACAATTTGGATTTTTCTCCGGTACCTTCAGTTTGATCTTAATGCTTGTAGTAATTCACTTTGGGCTTTTCGGTGTATTGGATATTTTTGTGAGAGAATTGACAATTCATCCATTATATGGGGGACTCATTTTTTTTGGGATCATTTTCATCATTAATGATATTATTAATTTGCCATTTTCTTTATATAGTACTTTTGTGATTGAAGAAAAATACGGGTTCAACAAAACAAATTATAAAACATTCATTTTGGATAAGTTGAAGGGATATTTATTGACCATCCTTTTGGGTGGTTCAGTATTAGGAGCCATACTTTACTTTTTTAATAGCTATGATGAAAATGGTTGGTGGATAGCATGGTGTTTGGTTACAGGGTTTATGATAGCCGTTCAGCCATTATTTGTTCATGTGATTGCGCCCATGTTTAACAAATTTACACCTTTAGAAGAAGGTGAATTGAGAACAGCAATTGAATCATTTGCAAAACGTGTGAATTTCCCAATTGCCCGAATTGATATGATGGATGGAAGTAAACGGTCCGGTCATTCTAATGCATATTTTAGTGGGTTTGGTAAATCACGAAGGATTGCCTTGTTTGACACATTATTGGAAAAACATAGCACTGAAGAAATCGTTTCTGTTGTGGCTCATGAGGTGGGACATTATAAAAAGAAGCATATCATTTTAGGAACTATAATTGGAATTGTAGAGACAGGTATTATGCTTTTTGTATTCAATTTATTTATGAATGATTCTGATTTATTTTCTGTGTTTGGCGTTTCGGCTATATCTGTTCATGCAGGATTGGTCTTTTTTGGAATGTTGTATGCACCGGTGAGTTTAGTTTTATCTATTTTTACAACAGCACTTAGCCGTAAAAATGAATTTGAAGCAGATGCATATTCATTGGAAACAACTCAAAATAAGGATGCGCTTATCAATATGTTAAGAGGATTATCTGCGAATAATTTATCTCATTTAACACCACATCCTTTGACTGTATTTTTATCCTACAGTCATCCACCAACTTTGGATAGAATTGCAGCAGTTAACAATAAATAAGACAAATATTTTAATTAACCATGGATAATCCAGCAGTCATTTTATCAATACCACTTATTCTCATTGTGGTATTGAGCCTAATAAAAATGGCAAATAAAAAGAGGCCGGATGGTAAACCATGGTTTCGAATCGAAAAGGACGAGAACGATGAATAGACATTTAAGCATGCGGTCGGGAAATCCCGCATTAAAAGCATCCGCTTTTAGAAAACATTTATCAGCAGTAACTGAAGGTGCCATGACACTGGAGGGAACCGTTAATAAAACAGGCATTGCTTTGTTGCTCACAATTTTGAGTGCGGGCTATGCTTGGGGGAATCCAGCCATGCATGGTTTGGTTTTTCCTGCTGCAATCATTGGGCTAGGACTGGCAGTCTATACAGTTTTTAGACCTCAAAAAAGTGCCTTAACAGTTCCGATCTATGCTGTTGTAGAAGGGATCGTTTTGGGTGTCATTTCCATGATGTTTGAAGCCATGTACCCGGGGATTGTTGTTCAGGCGATCTTTTTAACTTTCGGAACCCTTGGGGCATTGTTGCTCGCTTACAAATCGGGATTGATTAAAGCGACAGAAAATTTTAAATTAGGTGTTGCGGCTGCTACCGGCGGAATAATGATTATGTACATGATCAATATGGTGATGGGCTTTTTTGGATCGGGAATTGGTGTGATTACGAGTAATTCTCCCATGGGAATTGCATTCAGCGGTTTTGTGGTTGTAATTGCAGCTTTGAATTTAGTTATGGATTTTGATTTTATTGAAGAGGCGGTAGAACAAGGAGCGCCAAAGTATATGGAGTGGTATAGCGCATTCGGATTACTCGTTACATTGATTTGGCTTTATTTGGAGATTCTCCGACTTTTGGCAAAGTTACAGAGCCGACGATAGTTAAATAATGCAAACACCACTCATTACAAATGATGCCGTTGTTCTTGGCATTCTCCTGTCTATTCTTGCTTTTGTATTTACAACATCAAAAAGTGAGAATCCGGTTTGGAAAAAATTCTATAAATTTATTCCAACGATTTTATTGTGTTATTTCATTCCATCTTTGTTGAATTCATTTGGAATTATTTCCGGGGAAATTTCCAATCTTTATTTTGTTGCCTCCCGATATTTGTTGCCAACAAGTTTGGTTTTGCTAACCATCAGTATTGATTTACCAGAGATCAAGAAATTGGGACCGAAAGCAATTATCATGTTTTTCACAGGAACTGTAGGAATCATCATTGGTGGTCCCATAGCAATTTTGATTGTGTCAACCTTTGCACCAGAAGTAGTTGGCGGGGTGGGTCCAGAAGCTGTTTGGCGAGGACTTACGACTGTAGCAGGAAGTTGGATTGGTGGTGGTGCAAACCAAGCCGCCATGAAGGAAATTTTTGGTGTGGGTGATAAAATATTTTCTGCAATGATTGCCGTGGATGTGATTGTTGCCAATATTTGGATGGCATTTTTATTGTATGGTGCAGGGATAAATGAACAAATAGATAAAAAGCTACAAGCGGATTCATCAGCCATATTTACTTTGAAAAATAAGATTGAAGCTTATCGAGCCCAGATTTTACGTATTCCTGATCTTACAGATACTATGAAGGTCATGGCTGTAGGTTTTGGTGTTACGGCCATTGCTCATATGGGAGCGGATTTCATCGCTCCTTGGATAAAACTCAATGCGCCGGGATTGGCAAAATTCAGTCTTACATCCGGGTTTTTCTGGCTCATCGTTTTGGCTACCACTATTGCACTTGGATTATCTTTCACAAGGGCGAGAGACCTTGAAGGTGTGGGTGCTTCACGATATGGAAGCCTGTTTCTTTACATTTTAGTCGCAACGATTGGAATGAAAATGAACATTATGGCCATTTTCGAAAATCCTGGTTTATTTTTGGTCGGATTAATCTGGATTAGTTTTCATGCCATTCTACTCATTAATATGGCAAAAATGATCCGCGCACCCTTTTTCTTATTGGCGGTAGGAAGTCAAGCAAATATTGGCGGTGCTGCATCGGCACCTATCGTGGCTTCTGCATTCCATCCATCTTTGGCTCCCGTAGGAGTTCTATTAGCAGTTTTAGGCTATGCAGTGGGAACATATGGCGCATGGATTTGTGGAATTTTAATGAAAACGATATCACCCTAAATAAATAAAAAACATTCTAAAATATGTATATGAGTTAAATTCGCATCACTAAAAACGATGAATATTCTATGAACTCCAGAAGGATCAGTTTTCAATTTGATCTAAATTTCTTTAAATGAATTCTGACTCGCAATGCCAATTTAATCCCAATTCTTTAGAAAACGTGTTTAACAAATCTATTGTGGGAAATAATCTAAATAAATAAAATATCTAATGACAAAAAACAATATAACATCTAAAGAAATTCCCAAAGAAGATTTACAGCAACAATTAGCAGACTGTGCTAAAGCGATGGGTGGTAAAAACTTTTTTCTCCAACTATTAGAAGCGATACGAGAAGCAAAACCCAATCCAATTATAAATAAAAGTTGTGAATTTCATTATTCTCTGGGAAAAATTAAATGGTCTAAACCCATTTTCAGAGACAAATTAACACTATTATTTCAATTGCGAAAATTGAGTAAAAATGGAAATATTTTCCCGAAAGAAGAGAGTAAGGGTTATAAGAGTGCCTTAAATCTATTAAGGACTTTAAATCCTGTTATTTTTAAAATTCACCCAAAAAATAAGAAAGATGGCCCCGGGTTTACTTTGCATGCATTTGATATTGTTGATCAAAAATCAACATTCATTAATCCCCTCTTTGATGCTGTATTTTTATCACCGATTTACCAAGTGAAAAAAATTATGAATGCGAAATAGTTTACTATGGACATCATCAATATAAATGATATTCTTAAACTTGTAAAAAGGCTCGACCTCACACCCATAGATACACAAAGAATGTTAGTTTAATATTCGCTTAAATTCAGGATTCTTTCAGTGAATAAACATATATCCAGAAAAACTTTTCTAATTTATCTCCTATAACTGCCATTTTTTGGATGGATCCTGAAGGCGTTTCATCTTGTTCAACCTGAAACACGATATCTTTTAAATAAATTTTCCATAGCAGAATTTTGTTTTGATGAGGGAGTAAATATTCTTGAAAAAATGAAGATTTGGGAAACGTTGACGATGAAGCCCGACCCGAACAATAAATATGATAATCATGCCATTGAATTACATTGGCAAAATGTTAAAGTAGGTTTTGTGCCCATGAGTGATAACACTAACCCAACCGCAATTAAATTATTGGTGGATATGGAACAGTTGGGCATACTTGTAGAAACCACTGGATATGCCCGAAATAGAACCTATTTATTTGGCGATTATATGAAGTGTTTTTTCAATGATTAATACTCATTCAACTTTTCCGATTTTAAAGCGGGATGCGTAATTGAAACCTAACATGCAAATATTCATTTTTTGGATGCACGGTTAGATAGAATAATTATGATAAATAGTGTGGTTTAATTGAAAACCTTTAATTCCCATAAATAATCAATTAATCCCTCAGTTTCATCTCGAAATGACTCTTCCAATTCTGTAATTTTCTCGTCAATTTTATAACAAAATAAAAGAATTCAATATGTCTAAAATTAATCCTTATATATTTCGCGAATACGATATCCGCGGAAAAGTTGCTGAAGATTTCCCTGAACACGTTGTTGTAAAACTGGGTAAAGCTTTTGGTACTTTTGTAAAACGCGCCGGTGGGAATGAAATTGCCTTGAGTGGTGATATTCGTCTTACAACTCCAGATCTAATGAACTGGTTCAAAGAAGGTGTCCTTTCTACTGGAACAGATATTATTAATCTTGGTATTTTGCCTACGCCTGTGAATTATTATTCCATGTTCCATTTGGGTGTGTCCGGTGCTGTCCAAATTACAGGAAGTCATAACCCACCCGAATTCAATGGTTTTAAGTTTTCCCTAGATAAAAAAGCTTTTTTTGGTAATGATATCCAATCTCTTTATAAACTTATGGATTCAATGGATTTTGAATCAGGAGAAGGCACAGAAGCTCGATATAAGATTCTTCCAAAATATAAAGATATGATTCTGGAAAAGATTACGATAGAACGACCCATGAAAGTGGTTATGGATAGTGGGAATGCTGCGGGTGGAATTAATGGTCCCGATGTTTTCAAATCATTGGGAATTGACCTAAAAGAATTATATTCAGAACCAGATGGAACATTCCCAAATCATCATCCGGACCCAACTGTTGAAGAAAATATGTTGGATCTAATTGCAGAAATGAAGACCGGGAAATATGATGTTGGTGTTGCCTTCGATGGCGATGCTGACAGAGTGGGCGTAGTAGATGAAACTGGCGATATTATTTGGGCAGATCAACTTATGGCCATATTTCTTCCAGAAATTATAGAAAATGGGGAAGATATTTTATTTGATGTGAAATGTTCTCAAGCTCTAGAAGATATGATTAACCGTTATGGCGGAAATCCAATAATGTGGAAAACTGGTCATTCTTTGATAAAACAAAAAATGGGTGAGTTGGACTGTAAGTTAGGCGGTGAAATGAGTGGACATATCTTTTTTGCCGATGATTATTTTGGATACGATGATGCTTTATATGTTGCGGCTAGATTAGTTCAACTTCTTTCTAGGACAGATAGAAAACTGTCAGAATTAAAAGCTGAAATACCGGTTTATTATTCCACACCAGAAATGCGGTTGGAAGCTGAAAATGATGAAGAAAAATTCAGAATCGCCAAAGAAGCAGTTGCCTATTTCACAGAAAATTATGATTGTATCACTGTAGATGGTGTTCGTATTAAATTTGGCGATGGTTGGGGATTGGTTCGATCATCAAATACACAACCTGTGATTGTCTGTAGATTTGAAGCCAATTCACCAGAACGTAAAGATGAGATTATGAATCTAGTTTTGGGGAAATTGAATGAATTTGGGAAATTGGAATTGGGTGGACATTAATGGCCTCGTTTCTTGAGTTAATTTCATTTATTCGAACGGAAGTTAATCGCGATTTGACCCGGTTACCCATCCCTGAAAAACCTGCTTATCTATATAATCCTATTCGTTATGTTCTTCGTGGAAAAGGAAAACGATTTCGCCCTATTCTTGTACATCTTGCTGGACGAGCTAACCATGCAGATCCAGAATCATTAATGAAAATCGCATTGGCAGTTGAATTGCTTCACAACTTTACATTGGTTCATGATGATATTATGGATAATGATGATATGCGTCATGGTCAACCGGCTATTCATACCAAATGGGATGATTCTACAGCAATTCTTGCTGGTGATGGAATTAATGCAATCGCTCAAATTTTATTAAGTGGTCTCCCTGATCGATCAAATGCAATTTGTCGGTTTTTTAATCAAGCCACATTAGAAGTGTGTGAAGGTCAAGCACTTGATAAAGAATTTGAAAATGATGTTTCAATTACAGAAGATCAATATTTGGAAATGATTGGAAAAAAAACCGGATCATTATTAGGAGCTTGTGCCGTTCTACCTGCGACTTTAATTGGATGTCACCAAGATGATATTGACCATTTTGATCAATTTGGAAGAGCATTGGGAAATGGGTTTCAAATCCATGATGATCTTTTAGAAATATACGGTAATCCAGAGGATATGGGAAAAAGTCTCGGGAGTGATATTGCCGAGGGAAAACAAACAATGATGGTCATTAAAGCCCGAAACCAATTTGAAAAAGAGTGGGGCGAAATAATTGCCGATTCAACTGCGCCAGATCTCATGGAAAAAATTCGATCATTTTTTACAAAAAGTGGAATTGAAAGTGAAACAAAATTAATGGCTGAATCGTATTTTAATTCAGCTCGAAAATCCTTAGATAAAATTAATGATCTAAACCGAGAAGAATTAAATGGATTTGTTAATCTAGTAGAAAATAGGACCTATTAATGACTGAAAGATTTGACCCTGAAAATATGTTTGAATCCATTTGGAATTTTCCAGATAACATGAAAGATGCCTTTGCATTAGGAAATAAAATAAGCTTAAACCATGCTTACAACAATATCCAAAATATTGTAATCGCTGGAATGGGTGGTTCCGCTATTGGTGGAGATGTTGTTTCCGTTTTGGAAAAACAAAACCTGAATGTTCCAATGGTTGTTTGTCGTGGGTATTCAGTCCCCAATTGGGTGAATGAAAATACACTCGTTATTTGTTCGTCTTACTCAGGAAATACAGAAGAAACATTAGCAGCACTTGAAGATGCACACATGAAAAATTCCCAAATATGTGGAATTACCACTGGCGGAAAAATCGCTGAGCGCTTAAGAGAACTAGAAAAGGATGTGGTTATAATTCCTTCGGGATTACAACCGAGAGCAGCTTTGGCTTTCTCATTTGTTCCAATCGCGAAATGTTTAGAGAAAACGGGAGTTATATCATTGAGTTTTGATAATTGGATGGAAGATGCTATTGAAGCCATCTCAAAAGCTCGCGAATTATATAGCCAAGAAAATGAAAACAATCCTGTTTATGAATTAGCTCAACAAGTTTATGATAAAATTCCTGTAATCTATGCTGATAATTCTACGTTGGGTGTGGCAGCAGTGCGGTTAAAAGGGCAAATATGTGAGAATGGGAAAATGTTAGCCTATCACAATGAACTACCTGAATTCAATCATAATGAAATTGTGGGTTGGGAGAATAATCCAGATATTTACGAAAAATTATTTGTGCTTTGGCTCACCGATTCTGATGATAATCCACGGGTAAAACATCGCCAAGAAATCACACAAAACATTTTGAATGAAGTTGGCGCAGATCAATATGTTTTGGAAATGACTGGGAATTCTTTTCAGGAACGATTTCTTCATAGCGTTCATTATGGAGATTGGTTAAGTTATTGGTGTGCAATTCTCCATGGAACTGATCCAAGTCCCGTGGAAAAAATTTCCAGACTTAAGGAAGAATTATCGAGAAGACCATGATTCCTGTAAAAGTACTTAAAATATCTTACCATCCTGAGAGCCGTAGTTATGCTGTGATTCTTAAGGAAATTACAGGCGAAAAATGTCTTCCTGTTATTGTGGGGTCCTTCGAAGCTCAATCCATCGCTCTGGCGATAGAAGTGGTTGATACACCCCGACCCTTAACGCATGACCTTATTTGTGATGTGATTACTGGAATTAATGGAAAACTAAAAGCAGTAAAAGTTAGTCATTTAAAAGACGGTGTCTTTTATGCGCAAATAGAATTGGAATCATTAGAGATTGGGAACCGGGTTATTGATGCACGTCCCAGTGATGCCATTGCTGTAGCACTTAGAATGAATGCCCCTATCCTTGTGGCACCAAACGTATTGGATCTTGCAGGCGTAAATGAAGGTTCCTTAACTGAGACTAAAATTCCAACAAAAAAACCAACTATCTCATTAAAGGGATTAAAGGATAAATTAAAAAAAGCAGTGGAAGAAGAAGAATATGAAATGGCAGCCAAGTTGCGGGATAAAATCAGTAGTATAGAATCTTAAATAGAAGCTCCCATTTCTTCTAAAGCCATTTGAGCCGCAATTTGTTCTGCGGTTTTTTTATTTGTGCCCAATCCAGACGCAAAAGTTTGAACCCCAATTTTTACTTGAACTTCAAATGTTTTAAGATGATCTGGACCTGTAATATCCTTAATAATAAAAATAGGATTCTCAATTTCTCGAGAATGGCAATATTCAATTAATTTGCCTTTGTAATTGGTGGATTTCCATGCTTCTTCTTTATGAGCCCAAACTGTATCCAAAATAAGTCTTCGGCAAGGTTCAATTCCACCATCTAAATACATGGCACCGATTAAGGATTCATATAGGTTTGCTAATTGTTTTTCAGCAATTTTTTCAATTTTTAAATTTACACTCGTTTCGATTTTTAAATGATCTAACAGATCTAATAATTGCCCTATTTGAGCTAAAAATGGTTTTTGGACTAGAGAAGCTCGACGTTGAGTTAGTAATCCTTCATCTCCATCAGGGAATTCCCGCATGAGTTCTCGACTTACAATAATATCAATAACTGCATCGCCTAGGAATTCTAATCGTTCATAATTATTACGAGGAGACGAATCTAAAGATTTATGGGTGAATGCCTGATTTAGATAAGCTTTTTTATGAAAAATATAGTTTATCTTTTTTTCAATTGGGAAGACAGAACTACTCCTGTCTAGGAAAAACTGTTTAAGTTTTACAAATAAATTCAATCGTATTTCCGAATACAGATCACCGCATTATGTCCACCAAAGCCAAACGTGTTGGATAAGATAGAATTTACCGGGTGAGTTTGAGCTGTATTTGGAACGTAATCTAGGGTACAATCGGGATCGGGTGTGTCGTAATTAATGGTAGGGGGAATGATTTGATCTTGAATTGCTTTTACAGCAACAACTGCTTCAATTCCACCCGCAGCACCTAATAAATGTCCGGTCATTGATTTTGTAGAACTGACTTTTAATTTAGTACAATGATCTCCAAAAAGAGCTGAAATTGCAGCCGATTCATTTCGATCATTAAATGGAGTTGATGTACCATGAGCATTGATATAATCAATATCGGTTAATTCTAATCCAGCATCTTTGATTGCACGCCCCATCGCTTTATAAGCTCCCGCACCGCCTACGGCTGGTTGAGTCACGTGAAATGCATCATCAGTAGCTCCATATCCTGCTAATTCCGCTAATATAGTTGCACCGCGGTTTTTTGCGTGGCTTTCAGTTTCAATCACCAACATACCTGCACCTTCACCCAAAACGAAACCATCTCGGTCATTATCAAATGGGCGACTGGCTTTTATTGGATCATCGGATCTAGGAGAAAGGGCTCTCATATTTCCAAATCCCGCTATGGTTAATGGTGTAACACTTGCTTCAGTGCCACCGCAGATCATCATATCCGCATCGCCAGCCATAATAAATCTCATAGCAATTCCGATTGCATCTGTTGCAGATGCACAGGCCGATATAATCGTTTGATTTGGTCCACGAAATCCCCAGCGAATGGACAAATGCCCACCTGCAATATTTGCAATCATTTTTGGAACAAATAGCGGAGAGACTCGACGAGGACCTTTTGTTTCAATTATTGTATGTTGTTCTTCTAAAGTTTGTATTCCACCCACACCAGACCCAATTGTTACACCGACACGGTCAAGATCAACTGTGTCCGTATCAATGTTGGCCATTTTAACTGCTTCATCAGTAGCAACAAGTGCATAAATAGAAAATGGATCGAGTTTTCGGATTTCCTTGGGATCCAAGACAGTTTCCGGTTGGAAATCCGATAACTCACCTGCGATACTAGCCCGATAATCAGATGAATCAAAATAGGTGATGGGGCCAATACCGCTTTTTCCAGCAGTACAAGCTGACCAAAATTCATCTACGTTATTTCCATTCGGTGCAAGAACACCTAATCCTGTAATAACTATCTTTTCTCGGCCCATTATCTTAATTCCGTTTATTAACTTTTTACTTTTTCGATATATGCGACTGCAGTACCAACTGTCATGATATTTTCAGCATCTTCATCTGGGATCTCAATTCCAAACTCTTCTTCTAATTCCATGATCAATTCTACCGTATCGAGAGAATCAGCACCTAAATCATTCACGAAATGAGCTTCAGTTTTGATTGCATCTTCTTCAACACCGAGTTTATCGATGATGACTTCTTTTACTTTGTCAAATATGGACATTATGTCTCCTTGGTTAATTAATGACACGACCACCATCAACTGTGATGGTTTGGCCGGTGATGTAACTTGCTTCATCGGATGCTAGAAAAAGTGCAGCATGTGCAATATCTTCAGGTGCGCCGATTCGGCTAGCAGGAATCCTGCTTAAAAATTGTTCTTTAACTTCGTCGGATAATTCATCCGTCATATCTGTACCAATCCAACCAGGAGCGATACAATTAACGGTGATACCACGGGTAGCGACTTCTTTGGCTACGGATTGGGACATCCCAATTAATCCAGCTTTTGAAGCAGCATAATTTGATTGGCCAGGATTTCCTGTAAGTCCAACGATGGATGTAATATTGATAATTCGACCTGACCGATTTTTCATCATAGGACGAATGGCAGCCTTCATACCATGAAAGGCACCTTTCAAATTAATGTTTAAAACTTCATCCCATTGATCTTCTTTCATTCGCATAAGAAGAGAGTCCCGTGTAACACCAGCATTATTAATAAGAATATCTAATTTGCCATGTTCTTTTGCTGTGGTGCTAATTAAATTAGAAAAAGCTTCACCATCACTAATATCACAAGCGAAATGAGAAGCTGAACCACCGTCTGAGTTGATTTCATTAGCGAGAGATTTGATGGCATTTTCTGATCGAGCAACGCAAATGACATGTGCACCTGCATTTGCAAAAATTTGAGCGATGACTTTTCCGATACCTCGTGAGGCCCCTGTTACAATTGCAACTTTATTTGATAAACTAAACATTGAAATTTTCAACTTGGTCTAAAGAGTCTACACCTTTAGAATTTATTTTCCGATCAATTCTATTATTAAGTCCCTGAAGAACTTTCCCCGGACCCATTTCTACAAAAGAGTCAATGCCTGACTCTTTCATTGAAAGAATTGATTTTGACCAGAGAACTGGATTCTCTAATTGTCTGATAAGCGATTCTTTAATATCGTTTCCTTGGGTTACAGGTTTTGCATCAACGTTTGTAAAAACTGGAAATAACGCGTCTGAAATTTCGAGAGAATCTAGCGTTTCGGCAAGTGCTTCTCTTGCTGGTGTCATGAGGGGAGAATGGAAGGCGCCACTCACATTTAATTGGACCGCCATCCGTGCACCGGATTCCTTTGCAGCGTCCATCACAAATGAGACAGCTTGTGGAGATCCAGATATAACCACTTGCCCTGGAGAGTTGAAATTTGCAGCAACCACAACACCATCACCGGAAAAAGCTGAACAAAGATTTGTAACGGTTTCATCGTCTAGCCCAACAATGGCAGCCATGGTTCCTTCTTGAAGATTCCCAGCATTTGCCATGCTTTCTGCTCTTATTTTTACGAGAGATAATCCGTTTTCAAAATCAAAAGATTGTGCTACAGCTAATGCAGAATATTCCCCTAAACTATGTCCTGCAACTGCTTGAGGTGAGTGACCATTCATTTTCATTAATTCACCCAAAATAACCGATACAATATAAATTGCAGGTTGGGTGAATTGCGTTTGTTTTAGGGTGTCTTCAGGTCCATTAAAAATGATGGACTGAATATTACATTTCATAATATCATTCGCGCGATTAAAATACAGTTTACCTAAATCTGTTTTATCGAACAAATCTTTGCCCATTCCAATTTTTTGGGATGCTTGCCCAGGGAATATCCATGCAGTATTCATTAATTGGATTCCCATTTAATTAAGATACTACCCCAAGTAAACCCTGCGCCAAAAGATGCAAGTAAAATTGTATCACCATCTTTTATTTGACCATTTTCTACAGCTTCATTCATACCAATAGGAATCGTACCTGCCGTCGTATTACCAAAACGATCAATATTGATTAATACTTTTTCAGGGGAAATTTTGCATCGCTCTGCTGAAGCATCAATGATTCTTTTATTTGCTTGATGAGGAATAAAAAGTGCTATATCATCCCCTGTTAAATTATTTCGTTTCAGGATACGTTCAGATACATCGGCCATCCCTTTAACGGCAAATTTGAATACTTTTTTACCATCTTGCATAATATAATGTTGTTTCGCCTCAACCGATTCAATAGTTGCGGGCATCCGACTTCCCCCACCTGGAACGTGAAGATATTGGCCACCGGAACCATCCATTTTAAGAATGGAATCAATAATTCCGTTATCGGAATCAGTGGGTTCCAAAATTACTCCACCAGCACCATCGCCAAAAAGAACACAGGTATTTCTATCTGTAAAATCTAAAATGGAAGACATAGTATCTACGCCAATAACCATAACTTTTTGATAGTGTCCCGATGAAATAAATTTACTCCCGGTTTCCAGTCCATATAGAAAACCGCTACATGCACCACTCAAATCAAATCCCCAGGCGTTTTTGGCACCAATATTAAGTTGGACTAATGCAGCTGTTGATGGGGTGAAATGATCCGGTGTAACAGTGGCAATAATAATAAGATCAATATCTTCGGCAGAAATGCCCCGTTTTGCCAATAATTGTTCAGCAACGCGGGTTGACAAATCAGAGCTAGCTTCATTTTCTGCAACAATATGACGTTGGGAAATTCCTGTTCGAGATCTAATCCATTCATCGGATGTATCAACCAATTTTTCTAATTCCAAATTGGTCATAATCCTTTCAGGAACATAATGGGCTGTGGCTGTAATCTTTGCGTTCACTTTAATTTCCAAAATGATTGGCTAAACTTTTCTGAGTGTCTGCAATTAAATTGTTTTCGATACATTTTTGTCCAAGAAAAATTGAATTCATAATAGAACGAGGCCCTGAGCTACCATGACAAACAATAGAAATACCATTAACACCCAATAATGGTACGCCGCCATGTTCTTCATAATCAAAACGATTTATTAAATCGTTTAATATTGGCTTCATTAAACTTGCGCCAATTTTGTAGGATAATTTTTCGTCACTCTTAGTTTTAATCTCATTTGTGAAAAAGGTAATCCAAAATTCAGCAAATTTTAATAGTGTGTTTCCAACAAATCCATCACAGATTAAAACATCTGCTTCAGAGGTTAGTAAATGACGCCCTTCAATATTGCCAACGAAATTGGGCATCTCAGAAAGGAGTTTATAAGTTTCCACATAGAGTTCGGATCCTTTACTCGGTTCCGCTCCAATATTGATTAACCCAATTTTCGGAGAAGCAAATCCTTCTACGTGATCATAATAATGAGATGCCATTAATGCGAATTGGACTAAATGTTCTGGCTTTGCATCGGGGTTTGCACCCACGTCACATAAAACTTTTCCACGGCCTTCCGTGGGAAAAAAGGCAGCTAAGGCCGGTCGACGTACACCAGGAATTCTCCCAAGTGAGAGTAAGGATGTTGACATAACTGCACCTGTGTGTCCCGCGCTAATAAATCCATCAGCATCTCCATTTTTCACCATTCGAATTCCTTGAACTAAGGATGAATTTGGTTTCTGTTTAAAAACTTTTGACCCTTTATCTTCCATTGTGACCACTTCATCCGTATGAAAGATTTCAATAGCATCCGTATTGCGGCCATCCAATTCTTTATGAATAGCAGTTTCATCGCCAACAAGGATAATACCCAATGGTTTGGATGTCTTTTCGAGAGCATCCAATGCACCTTGTATGACGGCGTGGGGGGCAAAATCGCCTCCCATAGCATCAAGGGCAAATTTCATTTAATAGGGAAAAATATTAAGACGCAGAAATAACAGGGCGACCGCGATAGTATCCACAATTAGGACAGGCTCTATGCGGCATTTTTGTTTCACTGCATTGCGCGCAAGTTGTTGTTGCAACAGGGCTCGATTTATAATGTGTGCGACGTTTCCGTGAACGTGCTTTTGATTGACGTTTCTTTGGCAGTGCCATGAAATCTCCTCAACTCTACTCTGGTTTAAAATTCTTTAATGCATCCCAAGGATTATTTTGTTCGTCTAAAATACAATCGCAAGATGCTTGGTTCAAATTTGTTCCGCAATTAGGACATAAACCTTTACACCGTTTATTACAAACTGGGTTTATGGGTTCAGCCAAGCTGATAATATCAGCGATGGGTTCATTCATCTCAAAATGGTCTTGAGAATCCGGGAAATAAATCAGATCTTGGTCTTCAGCCGGTTTTTCTTTTATAGCAGTTAACCATAGTTTGAATGGAAGTGTAAGTTGGTCAGATGATGACTCCAAACATCGAACACATTCATAGGCTGGTGTTACTTTTAATTCACCGGAAATTTGGAACCCAAACTGTACAATTTTAACGGACAATTCACATAAAATACTATTATCAGAAAAAACGGTACCACGGTCAGGCAAATCCCTTGCGGACATGTCAAAAAGCTTATGATTAAACTCGGATATTAATTCCGATCGTAATAGCTTCATTTACAGCCGACAAAATTACCGTTCTAGTTGAATCTATCCAAGATAGAAAGAATGATAAACAAAAGTTAGGTTTAATAACTTTTGTTGAGTCTTACCCGTCAGAATTGGGTCCTTTTTCTTCGTCATCACTATCAGAATTTGAATCATCTGTGGAATCTTCAGATGAGGTTTCATCAGACTTTTCGCCATCGGAATCATCAGATTCAGTATCATCGTCATTGTCGTCGAAATTAAAATCATCATCCATATCTTCTTCCAATTCATCCTCATCTTTTCGTTCTAATAGATCGTCGTCATCAGATTTTTTCTTAAAAATAATGAACATAATAGTTTCTGCCACAGATACAATAGAAAGTCCATAAGAAAAAATTGAAAGCCCAATTAGGAAAAGAGAAATAGCTAATATGACACCAGCAACAGATTCAGTTCCAGACAAAGGTCCAGCTGAAGCAGGTACAGTACAACTTAAAAATGATAAGCAGTTGCTAAAACAATCACTTAAGCTGGCCGAAATACATCCACCGCTAAAACAGCCACTCCCAATTGAACAGAATGATCCGGGACACACTAAAGAGACTGCATAATCCATTATGCCAGTTAGCTTGCCACCCATAAACCATTCACAGGCAAAAACGTAATTAACAAGTCCATAGCCAGCATACCAGAAAAAGGTAAAAATGGGAATTGCAATTATTAATAGAATGATTAAAACGATATGATATGCAATCACGCGCCAAGGTTGTGACCATGTAATTGAGTAAGATTGGAAAACGGTCCCCATGGTATCTTCTTCATAGGTACCTACAATGGCAGGTGTGTAATGTAGAGAGACCAATAACACGAATGCTGTATATATTGTAAAAACAGATCCGAAGAAATAAAAGAGATAGGGAACAGCAAATAGGAATTCGCCTACATAAGGTATTTTACCCATAAAAGCAAAAGCCCCGGCGAATGACATAAAGAAAACAATGATTAAGGTAATTGAAACAGGAGCGAATACAACAGGATGCCAATGTTTTTGTACAAAAGTCCATGCATCGCCGGCAGAAAAGAAATCATTCCCTTTTAATTGTTTTAGGGTTACCCGACTCACAGCAGTGGCAGCAAGGTAAATTGCAATGATCCAAGCTTCAACCCCGATAAAATAAGTTACCCAAGCATACCATTCAGCTTCATATCCAAAAAGGCATGGATAAAGACCGTGTTTAGCTAAAGCACTTGTGAATGATTCACCAGCCAGTGCCAATGCTAAATAAGAAAATAGCCAATAAAGGATGAATCCACCCAAGTTTCCTACAATAAATATCCAGATTTTTTTACCACTCAATGCTAATCGTGGTGCTCTGAAAATATCTCTTACATCAAAATAAAGTTTTATTGAACCCATTTTGTTCTCCTATTGAATTATTGTACTTTTCTCACAAAATCCACCCACGTTGCCATTCCAATCTCTCTGGAGAGAACATCAGCGGCTAATTTGGCTGAATTGTATGTATCATAACTTCCTACACGAACACGATACCAAACTTCATTGCCATCAAAAGCGGCTTTTTGGATATAGGCATCATATCCCTTACTTATCATATTTTGCGAAAATTGTTGTGCATCTTTTAAAAAACGTTTTGAGGTAATCTGAATTGTATATCGATCTGTTTTTGCAGCAATAGATGCACTCTTTAATACATGAGTTACAGTTGCTTTTTTTACGAGTTCAGTTGGTGCTGAATCATCAGATACATCATCATTTTCGCCGTCATCAATCTCATTATTTTCAAATTCTTCATCTTCAAATTCTTCATCTTCAAGTTCTTCATCATCGAATTCTTCAGTATCATCGTCTTCAACTGTTTCCTCATCTAGATCTTCATTTAACCACTCTTCATTGGATTGGTCTTCCAAATCTTTATTGATTTCAGATTCTTCTTCATCTTCATTTGGATCCAAAATTGAAAAAGCAAATACTTGAGTTGCGATTTCGTCGCCATATTGAGAAACACTGACTCCAATGGAATAGTCACCAGGATAATCTGGAATGAAAGACATTTTTTGACCGTCATCCGAAGAGAAAAGGTCTGTAGAATTCATAAGAGACCCATCGGGTTGATTTGCCAGTGTCCAATTATAATCCACATCTTTTCCTTCTTCAGGATTCTCAGCTGTGATGGAAATGGACTCGCCAACATAGCCTTCAATTCCGCCACCACCGCAGGCGACAAAGAAAAGAAGGACGAATAAAGACAGGATTTTTTGCATAAGGTAATTATTGATTGCTTATAAGTTCACTCTCTGTGAAGAAAAAGGCAATTTCTTTTTCAGCATTTTCATCACTATCTGAACCATGAACTGCATTTTCGCCCAAACTGCTGGCAAAATCCTTACGAATGGTACCTTCAGCCGCTTCTTTCGGGTTGGTTGCACCGATGGTTTCTCTCCAAGCGGCAACAGCATTCTCTTTTTCTAATGCTAAAACCATACATGCGCCAGAGGACATAAATGTAGTGAGTTCTCCAAAGAAAGGTCTTTCTCTATGAACGTTATAAAAGCCTTCAGCCTGAGCCAAAGTCATTCTCATTAGTTTTGCAGATAGAATTTTGAAATCTGCTTGGAGGACTCGGTCATAGACTTTTCCGGTATTCCCATTTTTAATTGCATCCGGTTTAATGATTGCAAAGGTTCTATTTGTCATCTTATTTCCTGTAAATATTGACTCTAAAACTACCAAGATGTTCTTATTAGTTTTAGAAAAACTTGGTACGAAATTTAATTATTATTTTTCCATGGCCGCTTTCATTAGATCGCCAATATCCGCAACAGATTCAGCAACGGCTATCCCACATTCACCTAATATTCGCATTTTTGCTTCAGCTGTATCATCCCCTCCCGAAACGATTGCGCCGGCGTGACCCATTCGTCTGCCGGGAGGTGCAGTTTGTCCTGCTATAAAGCCAACCATTGGTTTTGTTACATTCTCTTTTGCCCACCGCGCTGCTTCGATTTCCATTTGGCCGCCGATCTCACCAATCACTACAATACCTTTTGTTTCAGGATCCGCTTCAAAAAGTTCAATACAATCTTTCATGGTGGTTCCAATGATTGGGTCTCCGCCAATCCCGATTGCGGTAGTTTGACCCAAGCCTACATTTACCAATTGATCAATTGCTTCATAGGTGAGCGTTCCAGATTTTGAAATCACGCCAATATTCCCTTTCTTGCAAATGAATCCTGGCATGATACCCAGTTTACATTCATCCACTGTAATAATTCCGGGGCAGTTGGGACCGATTAATCGCGTTCCATTTTGGTCCACCACTTTTTTCACTTTCACCATATCATGGACGGGAACACCTTCCGTTATACACACCACAACTTTAATGCCGGCAAAACTTGCTTCTATCACAGCGTCTGCGGCGAAGGGTGGAGGTACAAAAATAATGGATGTATCCGCGCCTGTTTGTTCCACCGCTTCTTCAACAGAATTGAAAACCGGTACACGGTCGTCTAATGTGGATTGCCCACCTTTTCCAGGCGTAACGCCGGCAACAACATTGGTGCCGTACTCCAGCATTTGTCCAGTGTGGAATTGACCCTCGGAGCCCGTAATTCCTTGGACAACGATTCTTGAATCTTTATTGACTAAAATTGACATATCAAATCTCCTAATTACCTTTGGCCGCATTTACAGCTTTTTGAGCAGCATCTTTCATCCCCACGGCTGGAATAATATCCACACCGGATTCACTTAATATTTTTTGGGCTTCTTTGGCATTGGTGCCTTCTAAGCGAACTACAACCGGAACTTTCAGTCCCAATTCTTTCACCGCTTGAATCACACCATTCGCTACCCGATCACAGCGGACAATACCGCCAAAAATATTGATCAAAACGGCTTTTACGTTTTCGTCAGATAAAATAATGCGAAAGCCGTTTTTAACAGTTTCTGCAGAAGCGGTACCACCTACATCCAAAAAGTTTGCCGGTTCACCGCCCGCCAGTTTTATAATATCCATTGTGGCCATTGCGAGTCCAGCACCATTCACCATACAACCAACATTTCCATCTAATTTAATATAATTCAGGTTGAATTTTCCTGCTTCAACTTCGTTGGGATCTTCTTCATCCAAATCCCGCATGGCTGCAATATCTTTATGGCGGAAAAGAGCATTATCATCCAGATTCACTTTTGCATCCAAAACGACCACACGTCCATCAGTGGTTAGAATCAACGGATTCACTTCTACAATGGTGGCATCAATACTTTGATAAGCGTGATACATTTGCACGAAAATTTTCATAGCAGCTTTAAACGCATCACCTGTGAGTCCAAGCGCATAAGCCAGTTTTCTCGCTTGAAATGACTTCATTCCCAAAAGTGGATCAATCCACACTTTTGCAATTTTTTCAGGTGTTTCGGCAGCAACTTTTTCAATCTCAACACCTCCTTCAGAAGAAACCATAAAAACATCCATCCCTTTTCCTCGGTCTAAGGTAATGGCTGCGTAATATTCTTCGGCAATATCAAATGCTTCCGTCACATACACTTTTCGGACGACTTGACCACTTTCACCTGTTTGGTGTGTGATCAGATTCATCCCTAAAATATTTTTAGCATTTTCCAATGCTTTATCAAAGTTGGGTGAATATTTCACACCGCCACCTTTTCCGCGACCGCCAGCATGGATTTGAGCTTTTACTACCACATCTTCTGTATTGAAATCTTCTTGTACTTTTTTTATGGTAGATTCAGCATCTTCCATATTTTCGAAAACATAGCCATCCTGTACGGGCATGCCAAAATCGGCAAAAAGTTTCTTGCCTTGATATTCATGTATTTTCATTTTTCATTCCTTATTTCTGTCCCTGCTTTGCCATCAAGTGCAGCTTGGATGCAGGGAATAGATGTTATTATAACTTTTTTACCATGATATTTCAAGAAGTGCATGGCCGCCTTAATCTTGGGACCAATGCTCCCTTGTTGAAATTCACCTTTTTCGTATAATTTTTCTGCGTCTGATGCGGATAAGATTAGCAAAGATTCCTGATTTTCTTTTCCATAATTTAGGTACACATTATCCACATCGGTGATAATCCATAATTCTTCAGCGTGGAGAATCCTTCCGAGTTTTGCAGCAGCATAATCTTTATCAATCACCGCATCAAGACCTTCGAGATGACCATCTTCATTATTGTAAACGGGAATTCCGCCGCCGCCTGAAGCAATGACAATAGTACCACGATCAACCAACGTTTTGATTGAATTCCCATGCATAATATATTCTGGCATGGGGGACGGCACCACGCGGCGCCATTGTCCCGATTCCTGTTCTTTAATATTCCACCCGAATTTTTCGGCGAAAGATTTGGCATCTTCTTCCGAATATCGCGTACCCACATATTTACTTGGGTCTTTGATGGATGGATCATTTTTATCCACTATCACTTGGGTTACTATGGTTACAACTTCTCGATCCGTATCCATATCCCGTAATTTATTTTGCAAGGATTGCTGAATCATATAGCCGATGGAACCTTGCGTTCCCGCAACACAGATACCCAGAGGCAGAGGGGGAACTTTATCATGTGTGAGATCCATACGTAAGAGTTCATTTCCTACTTGGGGACCGTTTCCATGATTGATACATAAATTGTACCCTCTTTCAATAAAGTAGCCGATACCTTCTAATGTTTCCCGTGTATGGGCGAATTGCTGGGAAATGGTTCCCGCTTCGCCTTTGGGAGATAAAGAATTTCCGCCCATGGCAATCATGGCTGTGCGTTTTGACATTATTTTTTTGTTATTCTAACAATCAATTTTGATATTATAGAACTAAAGTTATTTACGTTTATGCTAATTCTTTTTCCAAGAATGGATACCGATAATCCGTGGGTGTATCAAAAGTTTCTTTTACAGTTCTTAAGGATAACCATCTTAGCAGATTAAGATCAGAGCCTGCTTTATCATTGGTGCCAGAAGCACGACTGCCGCCAAAGGGTTGTTGCCCCACAACAGCACCGGTTGGTTTATCATTAATGTAGAAATTCCCAGCCGCATGCATGAGGCGATCTTTGGCTTCTGCCATGGCATCTTTATCCTTCCCCATAATACAACCTGTTAAAGCATAAGGTGAAGTAGAGTCAACTAAGTCAATTGTATTGCTCCATTTAGTTGGATCATATAAATAGATAGTTAAGACGGGACCAAAAATTTCTTCTTCCATTGTTTTGAAATGTGGATCGGTTGTCAGGATAGTAGTCGGTTGAATAAAGTAGCCTTTTGTATCATCGTAAGTACCACCAGAAATAATTTCAGCATCTTCTGATTCTTTGGCATAATCAATATAAGATGTAATGGAATCGAAGGCAGGTTTATCAATAACTGCATTTACGTAATTCGAGAAATTTCGTGGAGAACCAACTTTCACTGTAGCTAAATCAGTTAAATATTTTTCCTTAACATTATCCCAAATTGTTGTAGGAATGTAAGCCCGGGACATTGCAGAACATTTTTGTCCTTGGAATTCGAAAGCACCACGAATCATGGCTGTTGCAAGTTCATCAGGATTTACAGATTCATGGGCGAGACAAAAATCCTTTCCGCCGGTTTCACCAACGATTCTTGGATAAGTTTTATACTGGTCAATATTGGCGCCGATGGTTTTCCAAATGTGGTGAAATGTTGTAGTTGATCCTGTAAAATGAACACCGGCTAAATTTTTGTTAGACAAAACAGGATTTCCCACTTTTCCACCGGAACCGGGAATAAAATTTATCACGCCCGCCGGCAAGCCAGCTTCTTCTAACATTTTCATTAAATAGTAACAGGGTAGAACTGCGCTGGAAGCCGGTTTCCATAATGCCACATTTCCCATAAGCGCCGGTGCAGAGGGAAGGTTCGCAGCAATAGATGTGAAATTGAACGGTGTGATGGCAAAAACAAATCCTTCTAACGGTCGATATTCCAGATGATTGTGCATACCTTCTGGGGAGATCAATGGTTGCTTGGCGGTTATTTCTTCTGCGTATTGCGCATTAAAATTAAAAAAGTCAATTAATTCACAAGCCGCATCAATCTCTGCTTGAAATGCATTTTTACTTTGGTTCAACATCGTGGCTGCATTGATGGTATCCCGCCATGGACCTTGAAGGAGTTCGGCCGCTTTTCGAAAAATTTTAGTGCGTTCTTGCAAGGGTGTAACGGACCATGTTTTCCAAGCTTCCATGGCTGCTTCGATGGCTTGATTTACTTCTGCTTCACCAGCATTATGAAAGGTGGCCAAAATATGTTGATGATCGTGTGGCATGATGCAATTTTTAGTATCTCCAGTTCTAATTTCTTGTCCACCAATGATAAGAGGAATATCGATTTTTTGATTCGCCATTTCATCATATTTGGCTTGGAGACTGGTTCGTTCTGGGGATCCTGCGGTAAATGATAAAATAGGTTCGTTAACAGCTTTTAGAATTTGGCTCATTTTATAAATCTCTAATTAAAATTATAGGGTTGAAAAAAGTCAGGAAAATTACCGGTCGAAAACTGCATAGACAATAGAGAGAGTAGGGGTAATACTTAATTGTTAATGGTTCGGCCTATTTTAGCATTTAGTACTTTGGTAAAAAAATTAAATCGAATCGCATTTCCAGATGATTTTTTAATGAAAAACTATTTTTAGATGATAAAAAAAGCAAATAAATAATTCCCCTTTATCAAAGGAGTTTGGGGATTTCAAAAACTTTGATGGTTTTTCTATCTCAACCAAGTTTAAACGAATTCCATCTTTTTTGCTGCGTTCATAAATTCATTTAAAGCGTAGCGCATTTCTGGTAACCCTGGAGCAGTGACTAATTTTTGCCTAAAAATTGATGCCCCGGGGAATCCCTTAATATAATTAGAAAAATGCTTCCGCATGAGATTTGTCCCAATTCTTTCGCCACGGTTTTCCAATAAAAGATCAAAATGTCGACTGCACATTTTTGCAATATCTAATAGAGATGGTGGATTTGGTTTTTTCTCGCCCTTTAACCTGGCATTAGCTTCCCGAAAAAACCACGGATTTCCATGGGCTACTCGTCCAACCATCACTGCATCACAGCCGGTTTCTTCAAACATTCGCATCATATCATCTGTCGTACATACATCTCCATTTCCAATGATTGGAATTGAACATGATTCCTTTAAAAGTTTAATGTAATGCCAATCGGCTTTTCCGGTATAACGTTGTTTCGTGGTTCTCGGGTGAAGTGCTATAGCTTTCACGCCGATTTTCTCCAACCGTTCGCCCGCTTCTGGAATAACTATTATTTCCTGATTCCATCCCATTCTCATTTTAACAGTTACAGGTACTTCGGGGATGGATTCAACGACGGCGGCTGTAATATCGTCCATTAAGCACAAATCTTGTAAAGCAGCAGAACCCCCACCTTTATTTGTTACTTTTGGAACAGGACAGCCATAATTAATATCAAGAATATCTGGTTTGAAAGTATCCACAACATATCGTGCAGCTTGGCTCATGGTTTCTGCATCACTCCCAAATATTTGAATTCCAATGGGACGCTCAGCTTCTTCAAATCGGATGAGATTTAAAGTTTTGGTATTTTCTCGTATAATCCCATCTGCGGAGACAAATTCAGAATACACTATTCCAGCTCCCATCTCTTTACATAAAATGCGAAATGGATAATCTGTAACACCAGCCATGGGTGCTAAAACGATGGGGTTTTCTATTTCAATGTTACCAATTTTCATGGGATGGAAATTAAGAAGACATATCTATTGAAAATATAGAATCAATTATACTATTTTTGAATTGGATTCTAAAGAAATGAAGTTTACACTTTCAATGGAAAAATGATTATTATTAGTGCCTTTGCTCTTATTTATGCTAATTTTAGCATTAAATCATTTTTTATATTATGAATATTTTCTTTAAAAAAACTGGCTCCATATTATTCATCTTCTCTTTTTGGTTTTCATCTGAAATCCACGCCAACCTAATTATAAGTCAGTATATTGAAACTAATTCTGGTACAACTCCTAAAGGTGTTGAATTATGGAATGTCTCCGGGGCCACCATTGATTTTTCGACAAATAATCTTGTCATTAAAAAAGGGACAAACGGAGCTACACCTTCTACAGATTACACATTATCATCCGGAACTTTATTTAATGGTGGTGTCATTGTTGTTGGGTCGTCTGGTGACCTTGCTACAGAAACCACAAATAATGGAGGAACTCACTATACAGAATCCTTTACATTTAACGGTAATGATGCTTTAGAAATATATTTAGGTGGTACATTAACGGATATGTTTGGTATCTCGGGAAATGACCCCGGAACACAGTGGTCAGGAAATAGCGTTTCTTCAGCCAATCAAAATATTCAGCTCAAATCTGGTATTTGGTCTGGAGATACAGATGGGTGGACAGATCCCAGTACACGGTTTGAAACAGTAAGTTCAACTCCCGTTAGTAATATGACTGGGTTTGGGATTGTGCCTGGCATTTTAATTTCAGGCAACAGCGGTTTCCGCATGATGAGTAGTCCAGTAGCGGGTCAGATTTACAGTGATTTATTGTCTGAACTTTGGACGCAAGGTATGACGGGAGCAGATGTTACGGATGGCACTGCTAATGTTTGGACTTTGAATGTATCCGGCCAAAGTTGGACCGCTTTAACGGATATCTCAGCCAGTGGTGCCAGTCAAACCGCTGGAACGGGATTCCTTGTTTATGTGTTTGATGATACCAACTGGGATGGGACTGCAGATCTTCCAGTGAGTTTAAGTGTAAGTGGAACAGAAAACAGTTCCAGTGCTACCTTGGGGAGTATTGCTGATGGCGCTTATGGATTAGCAGGTAATCCTTATGCTTCTACGATTGATTGGGATTTGGTCACCAAGACCAATCTATCTGCAAGCACCAGTGTATGGGATGATGCAGCGTCAGGTTGGAAAAGTTGGAATGGAAGTAGTGGAAGTTTAACCAATGGACTCATTGCACCGTATCAGGGTTTTTGGGTTACAGCCAGTGGCGGAACAGGAAGTATCACCATTGAGACCGCTGATAAAGCCAGTTCTTCTGGAACGTTTTACAGAACAATGGATAACGACAGTACTGGTAGTGTTTCTTTTACAATTTCATCGAATGATTATTCCGACCAAACTTTTATGTCTTTTATGAATAATGGAGACGCAGGTTTAGATAAAGCAGATGCCCATAAATTAATGCCTTTAGATGCAAGCTCCAGAGTGGTGGGATTAAGCTACACAGGAGAGACAGCATTAGATATTCATAACCTTCCCTTTCAATATGAAGGTTTACTTTCTCTTTCTTTGGATGTGATGTTTCTCAGCTTAGATGGAACAAACTTTGTTACAGCAACAGGAGAGATAAACTTATCATGGGATTTAGATCAATTACCCAGTCATATAGAACTGACACTAATAGATAACCTTACAACTATAGAAACAGACTTATCTTTAAACAATACCTACACATTTACCACAGAATCAAAGGGAAGTTTTAGTGCAGTTCCAGATGGTGCTGTAGAACCTTATCCTATAGTAGGAGCCCCAAGGTTTACCCTAAGTGTAAGCTATGATGTACTGGAAAGTAATCCACAGATATCTCTTCCAACAGACTTTGCTTTGCATCCGGTTTATCCCAACCCATTTAATCCCAGTGCAACGATAAAGTTTGATTTACCAACTGTGAGTCCAGTATCGTTAAATGTGTATAATGTGAATGGACAAGAAATCAAATTCTTACTTCAAGAGACTCTAAAACCTGGAAGTCACACCTATACTTGGGAACCCCAGAGTTTGCCCTCAGGTGTTTACTTTTTGAAATTGTTAACCCCAAGCAAAACAGTGACGCAAAAAGTCACCTTTGTTAAATAGGAGAGACGTCATGAAACATACTTATATCAAACTCATCCTATTTCTTACTTCCACACTTTCTATGATCATGGCTCAAGGTGTTGGTTTTCCCAGTGATCCCGCCCAAGCGCCTATTGG
>JABHAX010000139.1 GCA_018674095.1 Fidelibacterota bacterium | reverse complement strand
GAAAGTCACATATTGAGTTGATGGCAATGAAAGTGAAATGTTTCCAGCTTCAACTTTTTGAATAATATCGTCTTCATGTCCTTCATAGGAAATTCGAATATTGTTTTCCCAATCAAAATCACGTTCAGAATCTTGATCCATTGCCACCGTAATTCGGTCACCGATTTTACCTTGAATATTCAAATTCTGTTTTTGATCAAATGCAAGATGGGTATTTTCAGATTGATTTAATGTCGAACGGACAAGTTCCTGATCCTGGAAAATCATTTTACCGTTAATGTTTACGTTTCCACTGACTCGAAGAGATGCACGTCCCAGACGTCCAATATCCACACCCACCACTTCCAACATTTGCCCACGTCGTCGTTTTGAATCTCCTTTCGAATCTTTTTGCATGGTCTCAAGGAATTTTTTATGCCAAGCTTTCTGATGAAATTTTTCCAAATACCATTCCACAGACGCTGTAAAAGGCATTTTTATTTGAGTTCCATCCACCTTCTCAGAAATAGTGATAGTTTTCCAATCCCACGAAAGTTCAACAATGGTTCGTTGAGATTCATAGGGAAATTTTAAAAGTCCCCTAGGAGTTATCATAGAATCTAGGGGTTGCACTAAGCTAGGTTTAGGTTCTGGGAATGGATTAATTACCAAGGGAGATGATGGAATATAATCGGGTAGGACAATGCGATGTGATACCAACGAGATTGTGGAATCTGGATTTTGGGCACAGAGAATCCCGATGGAAAATAGTCCCCAAAAACCGGCTAAAAAGAACCGGCTAAGAAATGAATAAATATGTTTTTGAAAGATCAAGTTCAGTCTTGATTAAACTGATACCGCTTTACTCGATAGAATCTCCATTCTTAAAATATTTTTTTATTGTTTTTTTCATTTTCACTAATGCGCGTGCGCGATGACTTATTCTGTTTTTTTCTTCAGCAGACATTTCTGCGAATGTAATGCTATAATTTTTTGGTTTGAAAATTGGATCATATCCAAACCCATCCTTCCCAAAAACTGATTTTGTAATTTCTCCTTCTATGATTCCTTCCTCACATAGTTCCGAATCGGAATTTACAAATGCTAAAACAGTTCTAAATCGCGCTATTCTTTTAAAATCTGAAACGTCCTTCAATTCCAATAACATTTTATTAACATTATCTTCAAAAGTGGGGTTTTCTCCTGCATATCTTGCGGTATACACACCTGGAGCTCCATTGAGTGCATCAACTTCTAACCCAGTATCATCCGAAAGAGAAGGTAAACCGGTTAATTGATAAACTGTTCTTGCTTTGATTAATGCGTTTTCAATAAGCGTGGTTCCCGTTTCTTCAATGTCTTTTATGTCTGGGAATTGGTCTAACCCAATCACTTGAACACCCAAATCAGACATAATAGAATTCATCTCCGTTTGCTTATGAATATTATGCGTCGCAAGTACCAATGTTTTCCGTCGAGACATGATGAACGAATCCCCTATAAAAAATGCCGGAAAACCTATAAGAAATACAGGGCTGAAACAAGGAATATGTATTTCATGTATTTTCAGATTAATTCTTTTTGTTTTGATGAACTGCTCCGGTAATTTTGCCCCGCTTTTTTAAGCATTCCAATTCCATTCTTGGATGATGGAAGGCCTGGTAGCTCAGTTGGTAGAGCAGAGGACTGAAAATCCTTGTGTCGCTGGTTCGATTCCGGCCCGGGCCACTCTGTAAAAAGCGCATGGCTTCACAATGGAAAATAAGAAAATATCTTATCCGAAATTGTGGAGCCTTTTTTTATTAAATTTCGCTTACTCTCTGTCAGATTCTACCAAACTTTATGGTGTGAAACTGGATACCCGAAATGGTCAGCCATGTTTTCCACATTGTATTAAAATAACTCAAATGAATCCAATACAAATAGAAAAATTTATTGAAGGCATTCCCAAAGCCGAACTTCATTTACACATCGAAGGTACCTTTGAACCTGAACTCATGTTCGAAATTGCACACCGAAATAATATTCCCATAAGTTATGATTCGGTAGATGAACTCAAAAAAGCCTATAGCTTTAACAATCTTCAGGGATTTCTGGATATATATTATGCCGGGGCAAGTGTGCTTCTACACGTTCAAGATTTTTATGACTTAACTTGGGCTTATCTCATGAAGG
>JABHAX010000138.1 GCA_018674095.1 Fidelibacterota bacterium | reverse complement strand
GGCTGCTAATACTTTAATTCCCCGGTCATGTCCATCCAGTCCCGGCTTTGCCATAATGATTCTAATTTTACGTTCCATAGACGCGAAAATTAATCACCTTTGTCGAGAGTTCATAACCAAGAATCTTATGGAAACTTCGCTTATTTTAATTCTTCACATTTTTGTGTAATTTATAATCTCTGATGAAGGTGTATTAAACCAAAAGGAGGATTGCTGACGAAACTACACAAATTAACAAGCTACCTATTTTTTTAACCCTTTTAATGGCTCAGACAATCGAAAATGAGCCTATGCCGGGCCGCGTAATTACCAAACTCAATATTGACCCAATAGTTGGGATTGACACATTTATACAATCATCGAAATATCTTCTTCTAAAAAACGAATATGGGATTCAATGGAATGCATCCAAACATTCCAGCGGTTTGTATTTTGTTGAATTGATGACTGGAGATAAACGGGATGTACAGAAATTGATTTTTCTAAAATGAAAAAACTTTGTAAAAAGTAAAACAAAAAGACCTATCACCTATTCTTGAGTTAAATAAAGATGTGATCCCTGGATTCAATAATATTTAGATAAATGAAATAGCTCACATTTTAAACATTCGTGGTTATTTTCAAATCAATAAAACTGAAAATAAATAAACTAGTCTTTACTATTTAAAACGAAAGTAACGGGGCCGTCGTTTACCAATTCAACATCCATCATGGCGCCGAATTCACCAGACTGAACCGACACACCGGTTTTTCCCAATTCGGATAAAAAGTATTCATAAAGCCGATTTCCGTATTCAGGTGGAGCAGCATTGATAAAACTGGGTCGGCGTCCTTTTTTTGTGTCACCACATAAGGTGAATTGACTAATAACCAATGCAGAACCAGTTATATCTTTGATGGATAAATTCATTTTATCATTTTCATCAGCAAAGATGCGTAGCCCTGAAATTTTGTTCACAAGAAAATCCGCATCTATTTCAGAATCATCTTTTTGAACACCCAAAAGGATGACCAATCCATGATCAATTTTTCCAATAATTTTTTGAGAAACAGTCACTTTTCCTCGGGAACATCTTTGGATAACAGCGATCATAAAAAAATGTGTTAAAGTGGGAACGTTTTCATGTGTTTAAAACCGTGAGCATGAACAGGTAAACACCTGAAAACTTTAACATTTCGATTACTCCACCCAAACATTCTCTTTCCCATATTTTGCCCGAAGTGACCTGACAAATTCTCGATTCGTGGAAGTTTTTATATTATGAGCCATAACTTTCATGGGACGGGGTGAGCCATTGTTCGGCAAATGAAAAACCAGATGGCATTCTCCCGGATATCGCTTGGCCATGGACATGAGTTCATCCACATCTTCGGGCTTGGTTTCGCCGGGTGGGAATTTGATATTAAGCCGCTGCGATAACCGGTCCCGCACCCGATCCACAGGAATGATTTCATCACCCATTATTTTTAAATCAGAAAAATCAGTCCCATCCGAGGGTTTCCCTTTTACAAAAACCACATTGCCTTCTTTAATCAAATGTCCATAAGACTTGAAACAATCACTAAAAGCAATCACCTCTGCATGGCCGCCTAAACAATCCATATCAAAAAAAGCCATTTTACGATTCCGGCGGTCAAACCTTTCTACAATTCGAGTAATCATTCCACCAACAATTAAAGAATCTTTTTTAGAAAATTCCTGTCCTTCTTCAAAGGTTACAGATGTGAATTCTTCCAGATCTTCCGCGTGTTCCAAAAGCGGATGTCCGGAAACATAAGACCCAAGCACTTCTTTTTCCTTTTCCAATGAATCTTTTTCTGACCACTCTCCCATTTGTTTCAATTCCGGCGTTTTGATCAAATCATCATCTTGGTCGCCACCACCAAAAAGGTCCACTTGATTTCGATCCTTTTCGCTCTGCATCATTTGCCCATATTTCACTGCGTCATCCACAGCGGCAAACTTTTGGGCGCGATTTCCTTCAATAGAATCCATGGCGCCGGCCATGACCATACTTTCTAAAACTCGTTTGTTTACTTTTTGCTGATCTACACGCGCACATAGGTCAAAAATGGATTCATATTTTCCATGATCCATCCGTTCTTCAATGATGGTTTCCAAGGCTTTGGTTCCCACATTTTTAATGGCATTTAATCCATAAGAAATTGTAGCTTTATCCACGGGGCGGAAATCTTCGAATGACACATTGATATCCGGAGGCGTTACCTCCATTCCCAGTTTTTTACATTCATTATTTAAAATCACAACACGATCAATGACACCCATTTCGCTGGTAAGGTTTGCACTCATAAATTCCGCAGGGTAATGTGTTTTTAACCAAGCTGTTTGGTAAGCAACATAGGCGTAAGCCGCTGAGTGACTTTTATTAAATCCGTATTGTGCAAACTTTTCAATTAATGCAAAAATATCTTCTGCCTTCTTTTTCTTGATCCCTTTTTCTTCAGCACCGGCTACAAATTTGATCGCCAATTCATCCATAAGCGATTTAATCTTCTTGCCCATGGCCCGGCGCATAATGTCCGCTTCAGCCAAGGTAAATCCTGCAATTTCATGAGCAATTTGCATCACCTGTTCCTGATAGACAATAATACCATAAGTCTCTTTCAGGATGGGCTCCATGATGGGATGAGGATAAACACTCTTTGTCTTGCCATGCTTTCTGGAAATAAAATCGTTAATATTTTCCATGGGACCGGGACGATACAATGCATTCATGGCAATTAAATCTTCGATCACGGTTGGTTTGAGCTTTTTCAAAAATTCTCGCATCCCCGATGATTCAAATTGGAAGACCCCAATTGTTAATCCTTTTGAAAAAAGTTCATAGACTTTTTCATCATCCATGGGCAAGTTTTCAATAACAACTTTGGTTCCTTTTTTCGCAATCAATTTCACGGCTTTATCAATCACCGTGAGAGTTCGGAGTCCAAGAAAATCCATTTTCAACAGACCCAATTCTTCCAGGCCTTTCATATCATACTGACTGGTTACATCATCGCTAGAAGATTTATAAAGAGGGACATAATCAGTGAGGTCGCCGGGAGCAATCACTACGCCAGCCGCATGGATAGATGCATGGCGATTCATTCCTTCTAACACTTTCGCATGGGTCATTAATTCTTCATATTCACCCTCCGCCATTGCCAATAAATCAGGGCTTTTTTCCAAGGCCGATTCCAGAGTAATGTTCAATTCATTGGGAATGGCTTTGGCAATTTTATCCACTTCTCCGAATGAATATCCCATAACCCGTCCTACATCTCGCACAACCTGTTTTGCTCTCATTTTTCCAAACGTAATTATTTGGGTGACCGAATTATCGCCATATTGATTTTTGATATAATCAATGACTTCACCTCGACGCTCGATACAAAAATCGATATCAATATCAGGCATGCTTACCCGATTCGGATTCAGAAATCTTTCAAAAAGTAGGTCATGTTTTAAGGGGTCAATACTGGTAATCCCCAAGGCATAAGAGACAATACTTCCAGCTGCAGATCCGCGACCGGGACCCACAGGTATAGCCATATCTTTCGAATATTTTACAAAATCTGCAGTAATTAAAAAGTAACCCGCAAAACCCATGTTTCGAATTACCAATAATTCATGATCAATCCGTTTTTGAATAATGGGTGTTATTTCACCATAGAGTAATTCTGCACCAGACTGAGTTAACATTTTTAGATATTCGTCTGAATCTTGTGTCGGCGAGTCACTTGGAATCGGGAAATTTGGCAAATGATATTCGCCCATTTTCAATTCTACATTAATGCTATCAGAGATTTTCCGTGTATTCTCAATTGCCTGTGGAAATTCCTTAAATAAGGTATGCATCTCATCTTGTGTTTTGAAATAAAATTCCGGAGTTGCATAGCGTAAACGATTGGGGTCGCTGCGTTCTTTTCCTGTTCCCAAACAAATATGTATATCATGCGCTTCCCAGTGACTTTTTTTGGCGTAATGCGCATCATTGGTACACACCAAAGGCAAATCCAAATCAGCTGCCAGTCTTTTCATATTAATAATATTGGCTTCCTCTTCGGGAATGCCATGATTCTGAATCTCAAGATAATAGCGATCGGGGAAAATTTCGGCAAATCGAAGTGCCGCTTCTTTCGCCCCTTCATAATCACCTTTGAGCATTTTTTCTGGCACTTCGCCTTTTAAGCAAGCAGACATACAAATAAGCCCCTCACTGTATTGACGGAGCAATTCAATATCAATCCGGGGACGATAATAAAACCCCTCCAAATAGCCGGCAGTGACCAACTTCATGAGATTTTTATAACCCGTATAATTTTGGGCTAATAAGATAAGATGATTATTCCCCCAGCCGCCTTCTGCTGTGGTCTTTTTCACAAAACGAGAGCCCGTAGCCACATAAATTTCACACCCAATAATGGGTTTAATTCCCGCCTTTTTGGCTTCTTTATAATATGGAAGAACGCTGAACATATTCCCGTGCTCCGTTAAAGCAACGGAGTCCATGTTCAAATCATCAATGGTATTCACCAATTGGTCGATGCGCTGGGCACCATCGAGCAGACTGTAGTCAGAGTGGTTATGTAAATGGACGAATTCAGATGTCATTAAAATGTTCCTGCATATATGGCAATCAGCCCCATTAAAGTGCTGAATTTTAAAATCCGGGCTCCCTGTGTTGCAGACGAAAATCCGGGATTATTCAGCAGTGAAACTACAACCACTCCCAATGGAATCTCAACGCCAAGAATCAATAAAATACCATACCAAATTCCATAAGTGCCATTGATAAATGGGATGAAAGATCCAACCCCGATACAGGCAGATAAAAAAACTGTGAGTTGAATTGCTTTATCAATCCCTGCTGAAATTGGAAACGTACGGAGTCCCACAGATACGTCGCCTTCCATGTCTGCAATATCTTTGACCAATTCACGAACAAAAGTGAGCCCAAAAGCCAAAACCATGGGAATCCACATGGGCGCCATATTATTGAATGCGGCGCCACAAAAAAGAAATGATAGTCCGAGAATAAAGGCGATGGCAATATTGCCCAACAAAGGTATCCCTTTTAAATATTTACTATAAATAACCATCAGTGGCATGGCAATTACAATTCCGATTATTTTAGCTGGTTCTGATAATTCCAGACAAAAAAGTGTTCCCGTTCCAAAAAGAAGAATCGAAATAAATAGTGCTGTGTGTTTTTCCACGCTCCCCGATGGTAGGGGTCGCATGGGTCGATTGATTTTATCAATCTCAAAATCTACCACATCATTCAGAGCATTAGCTGCTGCGGTATAGCACATAACAACCGTCATGACCAAAATTACCGTATCAATTTCATGGAGCATCCCCAGAATGGCCGAAGCAATAATCATGGCGAGTCCACCGGTAAAAAAATTGAGCGGACGAAGAAGTTTAATATGGGAGTAAAGGGTGTTCATTATTGCTTAGAAATTAATGCTATTGAGAGGGAGTTTACGACCATGGCAATCTCATTATTTTAATTCGTTTTTTTAAGCAAACGGGATTGCCTCGTCTTCGAAAACGCTCATCCTCGCAATAACAATCAAATTGAAATAACCAAAACTCGGTCATCGTCATTGTAATCTTTGAGTAATTCTGTGTTCGGATATCCGGATTCAATAAAAATATTTCTTACAGCATTTGGATGTTCTCCCAACCCAACTTCAAGAATCATCCATCCACCGGATTTCACCACTTCTTTTCCAATTTTAGCGAATCTCTTATAAAATGTAAGTCCATCTTTTTGATCTGTTAATGCAACAGAAGGCTCAAATGCTTGGACGTCTTTCATGAGTTCATTCATTTCATTTTTTGGAATGTAAGGTGGATTCGACACCAAAAGATCAAATTGCCCTTCCGGGACTTGTTCTAAAATATCCATCTCTTTGAATGATACATTTTTAGCATTTAGGTTTTCTTTATTTTTATTGGCAATGTCAAGTGCATCCGCTGAAACATCAATTCCAAAAATAGTTGAATATGAAAGTTCAAATCCGAGAGTTGTAGCAATACAGCCGGAACCGGTCCCCACATCTAAAATATTTGGTGAATCTATTTCTTTCATTTTGTCTAAAGCTATATCAATGAGCCGTTCTGTTTCCGGGCGGGGAATTAAAACATTTTTATTCACCGAGAATTCCCGACCATAAAAATCACAGGAACCGGTAATGTATTGGAGTGGTTCTCTTTCAAGACGCCGCTTAACCATAGCGCGGAGTGTGGCCAGTTGAGTTTTTGACAAGGGTTCTTCAAAGCGAAGATACACATCCATCCTGCTACAATCTAAAACGGAACGGAGTAACCATTCAATCTCACTTCTCGGATTCTCAAATCCTTTTTCTTTAAAATAGGATTCTGTCCAATTAATGAGATCTATAATACGCCAGGTTTTTAAGGTCATGAGAATAAAACAAATTTGGGGATGGATTGCAACACCCCATAAAACTCTAGTAAGATTGCGAAAACTTTAATGCTTTTTTAAATAGCGAACAATCAATCCATTTCTGCAGCAAGAAGTTCCTGCTGTTCGGCAATCTTGAGTTGCTCAATGATTTCCGTAATGTCACCATCTAATATTTCATTTAAGCGATAGCTTGTAAAATTAATGCGGTGATCTGTAACGCGACCTTGGGAAAAATTATAAGTGCGAATCTTGGCAGAACGGTCTCCGGTAGATACTAAACTTCGTCGTTCAGCAGCACGTTTGGCGGCGACTTTTTCTTGCTCGGCTGCCAACATTCGGGATTTCAAAACTTTCATTGCAGCGGCTCGATTCTTATGCTGGGATGATTCATCCTGACACGTTACCACTAACCCTGTAGGCATATGGGTAATACGAATAGCCGATTCTGTTTTATTCACATGTTGCCCACCAGCGCCACTGGCCCGGTAGGTATCAATTTTTAAATCAGCATCCAGAATTTCAATATCCACATCTTCTGCTTCCGGCATGACAGCCACAGTGGCTGCGGATGTATGTACCCTTCCACTGGTTTCAGTTTTTGGCACACGCTGAACACGGTGAACTCCACTTTCATATTTTAGCATCCCGAAAGCACCTTTCCCTTGCATAGAAACGATAGCTTCCTTCATGCCGCCAATCCCTGTAACAGACGAATTCATTATTTTGAATGTCCAATTATTTCGCTCAGCATATCGGGTGTAAACACGAAAAAGATCTGCTGCAAAAAGGGCCGCTTCATCCCCACCAGTACCAGCGCGAATCTCTAAAATAAGATTCTTATTATCCATTGGGTCTTTTGGGAGAAGCAACTTTTTGATTTTATCTTCAAAATTACTTTTTTGTTCTTCCAATTCACCTAATTCTTCCTGGGCAATTTCCTTCAATTCTTTGTCGTCCCCAGCCAACATTTCTTTATCATCCGCAATTTGGTCTAAAACAGAAATGTATTCTTTCCCAACCGTCACAATCTCTTCCATGGCGCTATGTTCTATGGCGATGGGTGTCAGTTTTTCCTGGTTTCCATAAATTTCAGGGTCGGCCATTAGTTTCGCCAAATTAGCGTGCTTTTCAATAATGGCTTGGAGTTTATCTCTCAACCAATCGCCTCGGCGGTGTATTCTTTACCAACCATCTCATCATAACGATCTCCAAAGGCTTCTTTTAGCGCAGTGATGGATACGTCCACCATCTCATTTTCCGGTTGTTTAGTTGTAATGTTTTGAAGCCAAAGTCCTGGTTTTTTTAAAATAGAAAAAAAGAGAGAATCACTTTTTGCTGAAAGTTTGATAATTTCATATCCCACACCAGAAACAAATGGAATCATAGGTAAATGAAATAAAAGTCGAATGGGTAATGAAATTGTTCCAAGAAAATAAATAACAATTGTATCCACCAACGCAAAAACCAAAATGGCTGACAAAAGTACGATAAACAAAAAGCTCGTTCCGCATCTGGGATGTTGGGTTGGGAATGATTGGGCATTTTCTACATTCACATCTTTTCCAGATTCAAAATTATAAACCACACGATGTTCTGCACCATGATATTGAAACAAACGTCGAACATCTTTCAATAAGGATATTGCCAACAAATAGACTACAAAAAATGCAATCCGAAATCCACCAGAAGCCAAATTAAACCAAAGAGCTTCTTTTTCAATATTCATGAGTTTGGTGGTAATCCACATGGGTGCTATCATAAATAAAGAAATTGCCAAAACAATGGCAAATGCAGTAGAAAAGAAATCGGCCAATTTGCTAGGCTCTTCTTCATCTGGCATAGCAATATCCACGGAATACTGTAAGGTGGCCATACCCATTTTCATGGCTTCAAACAAAGATGCCATTCCCCTAAAGATCGGTTTATTCCAAAGATTTGACTTTTCAGTAATGGATGTAAATTCCTTTTTTTGGATATGAATTTTTCCTTCCGGATCTCGTACTGCCGTGGCATAAGCGCCAGGTACCCGCATCATAACACCTTCTATAACAGCTTGTCCACCAACAAGGATTGATGGCTTCATTGTAAGTATCAGTAAATTTCGTTTTATATTAAACCTGAAAACTTTATTAACGAAACGACGCAAAGATACAAACCATTTTATTTGAACCGGACTATCCTGCATGCTAGATTTTTCTGCTAAAATTGAACTAAAATACTTTAACATTATTTTTGTAATTAATTATTAGCTTACCTGTTTTTTACTTTCGAGATCTCATAAGAAGACATTGCATTAAAAGATAAAAAAATGGCTCTACTACAGTTAATGAACTGATTGTAGAGCCATTTAAAATAGTCGTTGGCTATTTACGGCCGTATTTACGATTGAATTTCTCAATACGTCCAGCTGTATCCACCAGGTTTTGTTTACCTGTAAAAAATGGATGGGATTTGTTAGATATTTCAATCTTACACAACGGATATTCATTTCCGTCATCCCATGTAATCATTTCTTTTGTATCAACAGTGGATCGTGTGAGGAACGCATAATCACTGGATGTATCTTTAAAGACCACCAACCTGTAATTATCCGGATGTATTCCTTTTCTCATGATTCACTCCTTTTAAGCAATATTTTCTAGCGCAGATCTAACGCGATCTATGCCTTTTTGAATTATTTCTTTACTTGTCGCATATGAAAAACGAATGTGTCCCGGAGCTCCAAAGCCATCACCGGGTACTGTCACGACGTTTACACAGCCCAAAATATACTCCGAAATATCGAAAGTATCCTTCAATAAATTTCCATTTCCTAAACGACCTAGATAAGAACTAAAATCTGGGAAAGCGTAAAATGCGCCACCGGGAACTGCACAGCTTATACCCGGTAAATCATTTAACAGCTGGATAATAAAATCCCGTCTCTCCCGAAAAGCCGTCTTCATATTATCCACACAGGATTGATCTCCTGTGAGTGCTTCAATTCCGGCCTTTTGGCCAATAGAATTTGCACAGGATGTTGCTTGACCTTGAATTTTGGCCATGGCTTTTATAATATCTCTTGGACCTGCAGCATACCCAATCCGCCATCCAGTCATAGCATAGGTTTTTGATAAACTTAAACACGTAATCACAACTGCACCAATTTTGTGCTGACGATTTAATTTTTCTGTAGAAACAAATTCACCATCGTAAACTAGTCGTTCATAACATTCATCAGAAATCACAACCCAATTATTTTCTTTCGCAATGCGAAGTAATTTGACAATAGCATCTTCTCCCCAAATACCGCCTGTGGGATTGGATGGCGAATTCAAAATAACGCCTTTAATATTGGAGGTTATTTTATTCGACAAATCATCAAAGTCTGGTTCAAAATTATTTTCCGCAACCGTATCAACTAAAACTGGCTCCGCATCTGCTAATCGAACAAATTCAGGAAAAGAGACCCAATAAGGACGAAAAACAACTACTTCATCACCCGTATCAAATAAAGCTTGGCACACATTATAAAGGCTCTGTTTTTCACCATTAGAAACTAGAATATCTGCGGGCTCATAAGTGATACCATTTTCTCGTTTCAGTTTTTCACAAATAGCTTTCCGAAATTCAATCATCCCCGGGCCAGCTGTATATTTTGTAAATCCGTCATCCATGGCTTTTTGTCCTGCAGCAATAATATGGGATGGTGTATTAAAGTCAGGTTCACCTACAGAAAAATTAATTACATCAATCCCTTCAGCTTTCATTTCTGCGGCTTTGGTTGCCATTTGCAACGTAAATGAAGGTTGTACTTTATGTACACGATTTGCAAATTTATAACTTAAAATTTATGCTGCCGTTGATGGTGTTTATCAGTATTGAATTTTGATTCATCTTTTGAATCAGATTTATTCTCTGACACCCGATTACCAACATTTTTCCCATCATCTTCAATATCAAATTCTTCCGAGAATACACGGCCAGTTCTATGAGGCCGACGAGGTTGGCTTTGTTTTTGATTTTGGTTTCTGTTTCGATTCTGATTCGAGTTTTGGTTAGTGTTCTGATGTTGGTTCTTATTTTTATCTTTTGTAAACCGTTTTTTCTTGGGTGGGTCTGTTTTTTCTTGAGATTTGCTTTTCTCTTCAGAACGATGCTGTTGAGGACGAGAATGCGATTTGCGGCGACGCCTCGGTTTTGGAACATCCGCAGCAGAAACACTTTCCATATCATCCATTTTTTCAATTACGGGTTCCAGCACTTTCACTTTCGATTCCTGCTTTAATTCAGCCTCATCAAACATGAAAGAATCCGGATTAAACATACTATATATTGTCCCAAAGCCACGGGTAATACCATTACCCACACCGATATAGTTTGGTAAAACAAAATTAGTTTTGAATTCACCCATAAATGCACCCCATTTATTTTCATCAACCGGACGCGGGAATAAACTGGATACTTGTACTTTTGTAAATACATTTTCTTCGAGGTTAACACCAACTTCATTGGCCAAAAAAATAATATTTTGTCCAAGTAAGCGATTTAAAAATGATGGTTTTTCTTGATTCGTCAAGAGTTGGTAACGCCCACCCGTCATATGGTTTAACGCAACCCATGGCGTGATAAAACGATATCTTACCAATCGGCTCGATGGAATAAATTGATCTTCTGCATTCTCAATATCACAATCCATAACTTCAAATGTAATATTTCCAAAATCAAATGTTTTAAATTTTTCAGCAATCGATAATATGGTATCAACACCCTCATGAACCCCAATAAGGTAAATTTGCTCATTCAAAATTTTGACCTGAACTCTGGGGTAAAGAAATCGATCTCTGTAAGAGCCATCCAACATCGGTATAATTGGCTCATCCGGATATTGGCGCATAAAAACACCCTTCACCTGATAAGGCGTTTTTCGAACAGGTTTATCTGTGATGACCCGTACAACTACTGATTTTATATTTGGAAAAGAATCACTCATAATACATAAAAATTTATTGGGCGTTTATTGACTCATTGTATCTAGAAATTCAGCATTGGATTTAGTTCGTTTCATTCGATCTTGCATGAATTCCATTGCTTCTTCTACTTTCATATCATTCAATAATTTTCGAAGAATCCACATTCTCCCTAAGGTTTTACGGTCCAGAAGCAGTTCTTCTTTCCGAGTGCCAGAACGAATGATATCAAAAGCGGGATAGACTCTACGATCACTCAATCTTCTATCCAGGGCTAATTCCATATTTCCAGTCCCTTTAAATTCTTCAAAAATAACTTCATCTGCTCGACTACCAGTGTCAATTAATGCTGTGGAAATAATGGTTAAACTTCCGCCCTCTTCCGTATTTCTAGCAGCACCAAAAAATTGCTTTGGTTTTTTCAACGCATTAAAATCTACACCACCAGATAATATTTTTCCACTATGAGGAGTGACTGCATTATGGGCTCGAGCCAATCGTGTAATGCTATCCAATAAAATAACAACATCATCACCAAATTCTACCATTCGTTTTGCTTTTTGCAAAACCATATCAGCAACGGCTACATGCCGTTCGGGTGGTTCATCAAAGGTAGAGCTTATTACTTCAGCATCAACACTTCGTCTCATGTCTGTAACTTCTTCTGGGCGCTCATCAATTAACAATACAATTCGTTTTGTTTCGGGGTGATTCTTGCTAATCGAATTCGCCAATTTTTGTAGGAGAACTGTTTTTCCCGTTTTGGGTTGAGCAACAATCAGTCCCCGCTGCCCTTTTCCAACTGGAGCAATTAAGTCCATGATTCTCATGGAAAGATCTTTAGGGTCACTCTCGAGTTTTAATTTATCTTCAGGATATAAGGGTGTGAAATTTTCAAAAAGAATCAATGTTTTCAACTTTTCGATTGGTTCTTCATTCACCATTTCCACTTTTAATAAAGCATAAAACCTTTCTTTCGATTTTGGAGGCCGAATTTGGCCAGAAATCAAATGACCCGTTTTTAATCCAAACCGTTTAATTTGGGATGGACTGACATAAATATCATCGGGACCGGGTAAATAGTTAAAATCTGGTGAGCGTAAAAAACCATAACCATCTTGCATAACTTCCAAGACTCCACGCGCTGATAAAGCACCATCTTTCTTGGCTTGCGCTTCCAAAATACGAAGGGTTAGTTCCTGTTTATTGAAGCCGGCAATGCCACCTTCAATTTCTAATTTTTGGGCTAACTCATTGAGTTCTCGTATATTTAACGATTGTAGTTTGTTAAGATCCATATAATTAAAACCTATTTAAAATATTATTTTTCTTTGGGTTTCTAAAAGTATAAGTCTCCCGGGGGAATAATGGAGATACGTAAAGTTACGCTAAATAATACTTTTGTCAAAAGGTATTTCAAGAGCCCTATACACCTCTTCAGCGATATAATGACTGCCAAAAATTAGCCCCACACCTTTTGTATTAATTTTCTCTTTTAATTTTTTCAACCCATGTGTTACAGATAGAATTGGCTCATTTTTAAACCCAAGGTTATTTAATTTTTCAGATAAATCTTCAACACCTAATAAAAGATCATTTTGATCAGTCGTAACATATAGAGAATCAAATTGCCCTTCCATTTTTTGAATAAGACGTGAGAATTCTTTATCTCCTTTTAAACAAAATAAACCAATTATAGGGTCATTTGGATAAATGGCTTTTATTGTATTGATTAAAGATTCAATCCCATCTTCATTATGAGCTACATCAAAATACAATCTTTCACCCACCGGTTGAATGCGCCCAGGCCAGAGTACTTTAGTTAAGCCTTTTTGAATTACTCTTTCATCAATAGATGCATCAAACTGATGAATTGACTCTACCGCCAATGCTGCATTATGCGCTTGGTGTTCCCCTAATAATGATGTTCTATATTTCTTATTTTTAAATAAGAATTCTGTTCTACTTTCACGAACCAATATTTGCGATACTTTTTCAATTTGAAATAATTCTACCTGTAATTGGTCTGCTTTCCTTTGAAGAATCGACTGAGCAATTTTAGTCTGATTTGCTATAACTAGCGGAATCCCTTTTTTTAGTATTCCCGCTTTCTCATGGGCAATCTTTTCAAGGTTCTCCCCCAAAATGTCCATATGATCCATAGAGATTGGTGTCATAACTGTCAATGCGGGAATTATAACATTTGTCGAGTCTAATCGTCCTCCTAAACCAGTTTCAATAATTGCAACATCCACATTTTTATTTTTAAAATAATCCAATGCCATAACAGATGTCGCTTCAAAGAAAGTGGATTCAATTCTGGATATCGATTCGCCTGCTTTTTCCATAAATGAAATAATTTCATTATTTGATATTGGAATACCATTTACTCGAATTCTTTCATTAAAACGAATCAAATGGGGTGAAGTATAAAGTCCAACTTTTTTCCCAGATTCCCGAAGAATACTGGAAATCATAGCGCTGGTAGATCCTTTGCCATTCGTCCCGGCAATATGAATTAAAGTTAACCCATTATGGGGATTTTCAATCGTATCCAACAGACTAAATGTATGTTCCAATCCCAGCTTTATTCCAAACCGTTGTAGATTGAAAAGGGACTCTAAAAGAGATTCAAATTCAGGTGAGGTCAATATGGGATATGGATTGGATTTTTCCATTGACAAAACGACTGGCAAGTGATTCAAATGTATCTGGAGAATCTGTTACAAAACAATGAATTTCACCGGAAGATTCATCTGAAAATAAATTATTTTCTGTCAGAACAGATTGGAGAGATGAAACAGTCGCTTCACCAGAGTCAACCAAATTGACAGTCGATCCCAGCACGTCACCAATAATTTGTTTTAACAATGGATAATGGGTGCATCCTAAAATGACTGTATCAATTGTGGATGATTTAAATTGTTTAAGATAATGAGTTGCTACAGACTTTGGAACGTCCCCTTCCACCCAACCTTCCTCAGCCAAAGGCACAAATAGTGGGCAAGCTTGGCTCAGGACAGAGATTTTGGAATTCGCCGATTTTAACCTTTTTCCGTAGGCATCAGATCGGATTGTTCCATACGTTCCAAGCACACCGACAGCATTAGTTTGGGTCACTTTAAGAGCCTTAACTACACCAGGTGAAATAACACCAATAATTGGTAGATCAAAATTTGATTTCAAATAATCTAATGCCAAAGACGATGCAGTATTGCATGCTACAACAATCATTTTGCATTTTTGTTCTTTTAACCAATGTGCAATATCATAAGAAAATTCTTGGACACGCGCCTTACTTTTATTCCCGTAAGGGACCCGAGCCGTATCTCCCACATACAGGATAGATTCATTGGGTAAAGACTTTGTGATTGCATCTACCACTGTTAATCCCCCAATTCCAGAATCGAAAACGCCAATGGGTCTGTTATCCATTTTTATTCCTCAGCCAGTAATCTTTCACGAGATGATTTAAAATGTTTAATACCTTGGTAGATAGATTCCGCAATTTTTTGTCTGTGGTTTCCTTGTTTCAATTTCTTTTCTTCGGACGGATTCGAAATATACCCGACCTCCACCAAAACATTTGGCATAGATGCGCCATATAGGACATAAAAACCCGCTTGTTTTACACCTCGGTTTGGTGTGGTGAGTCTTTTATCTAATTCCATTTGAATCATAGCGGCAAGATCTTCACTTTCTTTCATGAATGTACTTTGCGCCATAGTGGCCATTATGAGGGTTTCACCTGATAAATTTTTATACTGACCCGCTCTTTCTTCCAATTTAATTACAGAATTTTCTCTTGAAGCAACTTCAATCGCATCGTCACTCTTACCGGGTTTAAGTAAATACGTTTCAAACCCTTGTACGGTACGATTGTTATTTGCATTAGCATGAATACTCACAAATAATTTACCGTTAGCATCATTTGCCATTTTAGTCCGTTCTATTAAGGGGACAAACACATCCTCATCACGAGTATAAATAACTTTAATTCCGGTGTTTTTCTCTAACAGACGGCCAACCCTTTTTGTGATATCTAAAACGACATCCTTTTCATTTGTTCCATATTTACCTTGGGATCCTGGATCTTTCCCACCATGTCCAGCATCCAAAACTATAGTTTCCAAACGCCATCTTTCTTTTACACTTTCAATACGTTCTTCAATTTTTCCAAGCGGTGTTCGAAGTGTAATTACAATTTCATTCGGATCTAAACTCTCAAACCATTCATGGCTTATCACCTTGGATCCAAGTTTAAAAGCAATTTGTGCCGTTTCTCCAAGTTGATCAGATTCAATTTGCCGAATAATCCCACGTGTTAGTCCATTATTAATAACAGTGGTATCTACAATAGCGCCTGCAACTGTTAAGTAAAACCATCCGTGCTTATTAATAAATGAACTTATATTTCTTTCTGAAAATGGTTTCCGCGTGTTGAGCCTAATGATAGTCCCATTGGATTTCACATCAATTGTAATCCCCGTGATGTTGAATCTGACCACATCAATATCCAAGAATTCCTTTTTAATATCAAAATTAATTCCAGGTAAAACAGTCGATTTTAGAATCGCAAAAAACTCTTCTGCCGGAACATATAAATCGTTGTGCTCAATACGCGTTATTTGTGGCATTTGATACGGTTGGTCATCAATCATCACAAAACTGGTATGGCCCGAAATCTTAACTTTTTTTCCAGCAATATATAAAACAAGTTTTTTTCGGTCTGTATTTTCATACAATTTAGAGGAAAGAGACCTAGAAAGATCTTTAGCGGAAATATATAACTTTTTCGAATCTGAAAGGGTTCTGATTTCAGATTCAGTCCCAGAGCTACGATTATAGACATGGATCTCGCCCAAAAGAAGGCTCGAAAAAATTAGAAAAGGAATAATTTTTTTAAAATACATAAGCTTGAATTTATCTACCAAGACTAAACGCAAACAATGAAATGACATCAAATTGAAATATTTATTTGTATCGCACATCTGAAAATTGGACTAATATTAAAATCCCATTGATTCCATGTGGAAGACAGCCGAATATGGATCTTACTTCCTTGACTCACTTGATAAGATAATTTGGTTCCTAAAAAGTGACTGGGACGAGTAAAAACTTTACTTTTCATTTCTCCAGGAACATTTACATCCCAATAATAGAGCCATTCTTTTCCTGCAATATTTGCCGTAACCCAAACCCAATTCATTGAAAAATAACCTGTATTATATTTGCTTCTTAATTGGATTCCCAAACTTGATTTATTGGCACCTTGTTTATGTTTTTCTTGAATTTGACATTGAATTAAATGAGCAGGTGATTGTTTCCATTTAATAGTCGTTTTAAAGGTTGAGACAGGAGTTGATTCAGTAATTGGATCTAAATAACTATATGTTTCTGATTCTGTTTCCTGCATCTTAAATTTTCCTTGTACCCATAAAATCGAATTTATTTTTTGCTCAATACTCACTCCTGTCTCATAACCCCTTTTATGATATGTTTTTAGGGGCGAGTCTAAAGCTGAAAAATTATCTGAATAAATATTTAAATTAAAATTGTTCAATTTGAATCTCATTTCTTGTAGAAGACCCACTTCTCCAAACTCTTTGTTAGTCCAATTTCGAAACGCATTATCACGAAATGCAAAATAATTTGGAGCAATATTCCGCAGTATAACACCATAATAGAAATTATTTTGTTTTATTTTTCCTCCTCCAATAATCGCCGTTTTATTTTGAGAGGTAATAGCTATTTCAGAAAATAATTTTAAATCAGCGTATTGATAATTCCCGAATATGGATGACGATAAATTTGAAAACTGATTATGATCTTTATCAACCCAATGTCCACCACCTAAAGAAATCCCAACTTCTCCGAAATTATAATTTGTTAACCATGTTCCCAGAACAATTGATTCTGTAATATTATTTTTATTTTGTATTTGTAAATCTGAAACATGTAATCCCAATCCCGAAAATTTTATATACGTATCATGAATGGCCCCATCTAATAGGCGATGAGAAGCCCCGACAAATATTTTTCCATTTCTAAGAGGAGATTCCAATCCAATCCCTCGATATGCCCAGGATTCATGTCCTGAACGAAAGGGCTGAATCCCTTTTCCTCGCCTCATGACACTATTGCTTGTACCAAAATCAGATTTCACCCCAAAGGTACGCCAACTTAACAATCCATATCCAACAAGCATCTGATAGTTGCCAATCGTGTAAAATTGCTTCCCAAATTGTGTTTTCATATAAATGGAGTAATGATCCAAAATATCTAATTCATGGGCATCTCTTTCCCCCAAAAAACCAACTGTATATTGATCAAAATTAAATTCACTATTCCATTTATACTGAATATCATCCGTCATGTTAATTCGGTGAGAAAAAATGCCACTAACATTTATGAGGGTATGTTGGGTCCATAATCCATTCACTAATATTTGTAATCGAGGAAATTGATTTAGATTTTCTATTTCTCCATTTAAGATATCATTTAAGGCCTGAATTTCATCATCACCTACAAATGATAGTTCCGATAAAAGGTCGATGGACTCCATTGTTATAGATGCATGTATCGTTTGGGCGGTATTTAAAATAATGAGATCTGATTCCGGCAATGACTTTTCCGGATCAAATGATTCAATAACTTCAAACTGGCCAAGAATGAAGCTATGGATTACGAGAAAAACTAATCCCAGTTTGATAGGTAATAAAGCCCAGATCCACATAGGAAAGACAAGCTAATTCCAATTTTATATTTTTAAAATTTATAAAAGCACCAGCCGTAAATGCATTAGGTTGGTGAACCATCCCAAAAGCAATTCCAAACTCATCCATTAATTTCATAATTATTCCAAAACGAATACTGACCGGAAATTCCGTATCTTGGACCAGCGAAACTTGTGCTAATATTTTTTCTGATGGTTTTAATAATAAACCAGCCATGATGGTTTGAGGTAATTTTTCTTTCGTTTTACCAATAGTTGGACGATTCACATTTAAAAGAGAAACCATAGATTCTACAAACGGATTCATATTAAATCTCATTATAAAACCTAAACCATGTGATAAATCTTGACCATAATTTTTAATATTCAACTGATATAAATTATATGAAATTGCAATTTTGAGACCGTCTTTTATTTGTTTGGTACCCATGGCGGTAATCAATAATTCTTGATAAGTAGGATTCCCAAAATTTGAAATTCCTAATCCAAGTCCAAAACCTCGAAAACTACCGCCCACAACAAAGAGTGATTCTTTCAATGATTTTAGTCCAAACTTATTATGTTGGCTCCCTGCAAAAAATAAACGTTGGTTTCGAGTAAGACCTGTTGGGTCAGAGATGATTCCAAGTGAATTGGGGACTAATGAAAATGGCGCTGCACCAGCAGCATTTTGTAATGGAGAATAGTTCTCTGATTCAAATGAACCCCAAACGGATTTTGGACAAAACAGAACAAGTCCAAGAATCAACATGACCTTTATTTCATTTCGAGTGTAAATAGGAAGGGTCATTCCTTTATATAATAAATGCGCCCCGAATAATCGGGGCGCATTAGCGGATTGAAATTCGCGCTATTTCTTTTCGTACCACATAACGATTATCATCAAAGCGAGTATTCCAGCAAATCCTGCATCTCCGAATTGAGCCATTACACGACCCAACCCGCCGATAACTCCAAAAAAGTCATCAAACAAAATTCCTACAACAATACCAATGACGATTAAAGTCTTGAGCAAATCTGTGATTTGTTCAAGCCATTCGTTAACGGTTTTCAACGCACCTTTCAGCATAGTTTCCTCCTGTTATCAGGCTTAGGACCAAGACAAGTCCAGACCCCAAGTAAACCCTGTGTGATTATCCCAGAAACGAGAGAAAAACCAGAAGAGCTAGTAATCCAGCAAAACCACCGTCTAAGAATGTATTTACTAGATCGACTATCCCACCTATAGGATCAAATCCTGTAGAATAGACTATGTTCACGAAAACAAACAACACAATCAGTGCTTTTATTACGCCAATGATTCCAGATGCTGCATTTTGTACGGTTGAGTTGACATCAGCCATGCCGATACCTCCTTGGTTTGGTTCTTTGGTAAGAATGGAAACAATTTGTTTCCGATCTTTTACTAGATTGACCTTACTAATTGCGTGCAGTGTAGGGTCAATCCCTTTTAATTAGGCAAATTTACAAATAAAGATGATAGTGGCAATATTTTTATTTATCACCCATTCTCACTCGTGAAATGAGTTTTTCAATTCCGTGGATGACTTTTTTCACGTCAATTGAATCCATACATTTAGAGCATAATCTCCAATGATTTCGATCATGTACACATGAGACTTCAGGCTTGACCACTTCCACCCATTTACCGAGAGGTCGTGTCCAATTCGGATCTTGGGAACCAAATATTGAAACCACAGGAACACCTAAATAAGCAGCAAGATGCCCAGGCATAGAATCAATACCCACTAGCATTTTCTGATTTTTTAACCAATTTTGAAAAGCAGGCAAATCGCTTTCAAATAATTCGACCGGAATATTCCTATCTTTTATTCGTTGAATAATAGGGTCAGTCTCGGGTGTTTTAATGATGGTAACCTTATAATCTCTCGAGAGGGAATCAGCTAGTTCTACCCATTTTTTACTAGGCCACGATCTTTTTGGATCCGTTCCCCCGGCATGCAGGACAAGATGTCCACTGGCATTAGAAGTGGATTCTTTACTGGATTGTATTTCTATATTGCATCCTAACTCCGAAATTAAGTTTATTGATCTTTCTGTCTGGTGCATAACTTTTGGAATTGGTTGACAATGCGTGTAAAAATAAGAGCCGCCTGTATCGGCATATCCAAAACTCATTTTGGATTTCATGTGCCATAAAAACCAGCTATTCCTTATATCCCCTTTAAAATCAATGGCAAGATCAATGTTTTTTTTTCTAAAACTTTTAGCAAATGATCTAATCTTGAGCCATTGAAATAATGACCAATTCCAATTCGTCCAAGGTGCATCCACGGCAATGACCTCATCTGCTAATTGTAATTCTTCGGCGAAATCGAGAGCTCCGGTACAGCATAATAGAGTAATTTTTGATTGAGGAAACTTTGTTTTAAGTGAACCCAAAACCGGCGCTATCAAAATAACGTCTCCAATCCGATGGTATTGACATACAACTATGTTCTTGATGGCTTCATTCGGAATCCTTTTTGTATTTCTAAAAAAATTAAGAAATATATAAAAAGATGATATCAATGCACTAATAACTCGAGCCCAAAAAATATAAGTTGGATTATATATTTGAGGCATTTTTAAGAAAGGCCCAACGTTTTATAATAAGAATACAATTTTTTAGACACTTGTTTAATATCATGGTTTTGAACAACCCATTCTCTGGCATCTCGCCCTTTATTCTTTATTTTGTTTGGTTTATCTAATAAATCCCGCAGGGCATTTTCAAAGTTATTTTGATTCACATTAATAAATGGATGCTTTGGAATAAAGGATTGATATGTCTTATTCATTTCTGTTAAGGTACAGATTCCCATGGCGAGAGCTTCAACTGAATTCATACCATACCCCCAGCCTCCCCGATCCCCGATCTGATCAATGAAAATATCAGATTTAGCTTTTCGCTCTAATGCTTCTTTGTGGGATACATTTTCAATAAGATCAAATTGAATTAACTTTTCCTGTTCAAGTTTTTCACAGATTGATATTATAAAATCAGACCCTTTATAAAATCTATTTGTGGGTGCGTGAGAGACTCTAATCATATTATTTATATTTTCTGTTGGTGAAAACTGAGAGGTATCAAACGGTAGAAATAAGTATTCAATATTCGGGTGTTTTTCTAATAGATCTACTTCATTTGTTAAATTTAAATGAGATAAGGAATCCATATTTGGCATAACACCACTCGCTCGTAAATCTTCTCCATGATAATGAGCGATAATCTTTTTCCCTCTTTGATGAAGCTCTTTTACAAAAAATTCATCTTTTAAAAAATCAGATCCACTTTCAAAATGAATAACATCAAAATCGTATAAATTATATTCTTCAATTGCTTTGATAACTTTAGGTAGCCAAAGCCAATCTTTCAACTTGAAAAAAGCAGAATCAAATACGCCTTCTGGTTTTCGAACGGGCGGATACCCTTCTTTAGATTTAAAATACCCTTCCTCGCCTCGATACAGTTTATAAATAAAGTTTCGAATTTTTGACAGCCAAGATTTAGTAAAATTAAATGGAAGATTTAAACAAATATCCTCTTCAAATTTCTTTGGAGATTTAAAAAAAGTAACTGTACGGCATATATTACCACGAGCCTCATGTTCTTTTTTCCAGAGCGTAAGAGTTCCAACGGTATTTTCAGGTGAAATATAGAGAATTTTCAAAGGGTTATTTTATGTGTATCGTTTGTGATATAAAAGGTTCCCAGATAGGTTAAATTAAGGTCAATGAAGACAAGATGGTATAACAAGGTCAGTACTTAACGGTATGAAATTATTTATTATTCCCTCCTGGTATCCAACAAAACTTTATCCAAAAAGTGGATCCTTTTTTCGCGAGCGGGCACAAATATTACATCAAAGTGAATTTAAAATTCATGTTATTAATTCTACGATCCACCCATTGCGTGATATTGTGAACCAATCCAATATTTCCAAAAATGCCACTGAATTTATAGACGAATTTGGTTTTTCAACTCTCCAAATAGAAGCCATCAACAATGCGCCAAAATATGAAAGTGGTGCCTTCTCGCAACAGAAGAAAATGTGGAATAAATTGTTTCAAGATGCGCTAGAAAAATATGACGTCCCTGATTATGTTTTAATTTATTCATCAATTTGGGCGGGAGTATCCTTGGTGGAAACACTTCAAAAAATGAAAATTCCAATGGGAGTTTCAGAACATATGAAAGAATTTATTCTTCCGAATGGATTTACAAAGAAACAATTGAATGGGATTCAAAGATGTTATAATCATGCATCATTTATTGCTGCTACGAGTAAACCTTTGTTGGAAAGAATGAAAAATAGATTTCCTGAATCTCTAGAAAAAATGACACTAATCCCAAATCCTGTTGATACAAGTTTATTTAAACCCAATCGTCAAATAAGTAAAAAACAAAATAATCCATTTCATTTTATTGCCTGCGGTTTATTTCGCGATGAAAAAGAATTCCCTAATCTTATTAATGCTTTTTCTCAAGTTACGCAAACTTATGACTGCTGTTTAACACTCGTTGGAGAAGGTAAACAAGAAAATCTATTAAGAAAACTAGTTGAAAAATTGAACTTAGAAAAACGAGTTTCATTTTCCGGATATTTGCCACCAATTAAATTGGTTGAGGAAATGACGAAATCTCATGCACTCGTACTCTCTAGTTCTGTAGAAACATTTGGGATGGTAATCGTAGAAGCAATGGCTTGTGGCTTGCCGGTTGTGGCAACACGATGCGGCGGACCTGAATTTACTATCCATGAAAAAACCGGGATTTTGGTAGAACCCAACAACGTTAATAGTTTAGCTAATGGCATGGTAAAAATGATAATCCAATATTCTAATTTTGATTCAAACGAGATTCGAAATTATACCGTTGAAAAATTTTCTACAATAGCGTATGTGAATTCAATTAAAAATCAATTTTTAAAAATTAAGATTTAGAAAAAATTGTTTTTAAATTAATTATTTTCGTCTGAAATAATAAAATGGGAAAGCTGATTGATAAAACTATCTTTAACAAGTCACTCTCATTAAAGGAATAACTCAAACAAAACATTGCTCCAACTGTGACAGAAATGAGACTTAAATTTTTCCAATCATAAGCGATAGGATACAGTCGTCGATTTACCATAAATAAAACGAGTGCCATTACTCCAAATGAAAAACATGTTGCCCAAGCAGCACCTACAAATCCCATATAAGGAATTAATAAAAAATTAAGTCCAATATTTGCGATAGCCCCCATTCCTCTGGAAATCATAATCCATTTTGATTTCTCCATTAAAAAAGGTCCTGGAAGTTGTACAAGATATATGGCATCCAAAACGTATCCAAAAGCAATCACTGAAATAACAGGAATTGCATTCCAATATTCTGGGCCAAGCAATGAAAAAGAGCCTATGGATAATTTTACAAAATCACCAATCCAAAAATACATTAAGAGCCAAACGTAACTCAATACCGACAATAATATTGTAGCAATTCTTGAAAAAAGATCACGCACATTAATGTCATCTTTCCCAACTCTTAAAAAAAAAGGCTGCCACGCCATATTAAATCCCATGACCAATAAGAGCATAAGTGCACCGATTTTATACCCAGCGCTGTACAACCCAACATCAACCGCACTTCCTAAATAATTGAGAATATATCGGTCTGCAACTTCCATCATCATGGCAAAAATCCCAGAAGGGAAAAATGGTAAACCAAATTTCATCATTTCTTTTAATTTGGAGACAGAAAATAAATGAAGGTTGATTCGCTGAATTGTTATTGGAAATGTGAGAATAAATAATACACCGGAAATAATTGCATTACTTACCAATACACCCTTCACTCCCATTCCTAAACTCACAACCAAATATATATTTAGTCCAAGGGTTCCAAATGCATTAATGAAACTAAAAATTAAAAATGGGTAAGGTTTTTCTTCAGTTCTTAAAATCAACTGAGGAATTCCCCACATCATATCAAAACATAGAATTGCAGTAATAATGTGCCAATATTCTGGCCGATCAACACCTAATACCAATTTGCTCATTGATTGTGCGGCGAGGACATTTATCAATCCATAAAGAATGGCAACGCCAGTAAAAACTCCAATAGCAGTGGTATAAAAAGATTTCCGATCTTCCTCGTTTGCTTGAACATATTTTTTCATTAATGCGGCATCTAGTCCAAATTTTAATATCACATTAAAAAAAGCCATATAAGCAAAAGCTAATGAGACAATTCCATAATCTTGAGGTAAAAATAAATTAGTATAAACCGGTAAAAGAAGGAATGTTATAAACCGAACTAATACATGGCCAGTCCCATATACCAGAGATTGAATAGATAAAAATCGGATTGAATTAGTTTGTGTCAAAATGGGATTTATGAATAATCTTTTTGGTACACTTTTCGAACCAAACCAAAAGACCCAAATTCTTCTTTAAATCGGATTAGGGATTGTTGTGGAGTGAGAGGGTTTTCCGCCCTAGGATCTTGAGAGACTCCAAAATCTAAATATTTAAATCCCGCATTGGATGCCCAACGAATTGTTTCCAGCACTTGAAGCGTTGCAGGTTGAAATTCTGAAAAATCATAATTCATCATATTATAAAAAATAATAATTGTTTTTTTATTTGCAATAAAATTTAAAGTGCCACCGATGGGTTTTCCATTCTTCATCAGAAGTAAAAGTTTTAGTCGGTCAGGGAATAAAGAATCTAAGCGAACTAAATCATCTAAGGTATGGGTGGGCTTTGCATCATACCGTGATTTATTATCAGCAAGAATCGGATAGAATTTCTCGAAATTATTTTCCCATATAAATTCAAGAGAATTATTTTTCATTAAGTTTGAATAATATTTTTCAGACCGATTCTTCAATTTATAAACTCTCTGAAGGATCTCCTTTTGAGAACCATCAAGTGGAATAACACTTGAAATATAATGTTCGCAAATTTTGAACCCTCTCCATAATAAAGCATATTCTAATGTTTCATCCTCTAATATCCCATAAATTCTAGGAGGTTGGACAAGCGTTGCTTGTTTAAAATTATTTTTTTCTAGATAAGAATCGAAATTATCTATCCAAGAATCCGCTCGTGTATATGAACTGGATTTAAAAATAAATCCACCATAACTGGCGCCCGGATGTGAGAAAAATATTTTTTTTCCATCCTTATGCATTTCTGCTCCAGTTAAAACTGCGGATAGTTTATCTCGAGTATAAAATAAAAGAGAATGATCATCGAAACGTTCTTGTGGATGATAGGAAAGAAATTTTCTATAATGGAACAAGGTACCATTATTAGAATGATGGACAAAATCTTCCCATTGAGATTCGTCATTTTTCTGAAATTGTCTTACAAAATTCATGGACTATACACGATTTGGTGGAACGAGAAGTTCCTTTTAATAATGGTTTATAACGGTTGAATGTAACCAATCGTCAATTCTAATTTGGTTGTCTAATTTACAGGAGTTATTGTTGAATTCTGCTATTGAAAAAATTCATGCTCGGGAAATTTTAGATTCTCGAGGAAATCCAACCCTTGAAGTCGAACTATATTTAGCCAATGGAATGATGGGGCGCGCAGCGGTTCCCTCCGGTGCTTCCACTGGAGATCATGAAGCCATGGAACTTCGTGATATGGATCCAAATCGTTATTTAGGAAAAGGCGTTCGAACAGCGATTACACATATTAATTCATCCATTGCGGATGCGTTGAAAGGAATGGACGTAACAAATCAAGTTGAGATTGACCAACTTATGATAAAAATGGATGGCACTGAAAATAAATCAAATTTAGGTGCAAATACTCTATTAGGAGTTTCTTTGGCTGCTGCTCATACCGGAGCGTTGGCTTCCGGTCTCCCACTTTATCAATATTTAGGCGGTAAATCCGCAAATACACTTCCGGTTCCCATGATGAATATCTTAAATGGTGGAAGCCATGCGGATAACACAGTTGATATTCAAGAATTTATGGTTTTCCCTTTTGGTGCATCCACTTTTTCGGAAGCTCTTCGAATGGGGACAGAAATCTTCCATCATTTAAAAGCCGTCCTGAAATCTAAAGGATTGAATACAGCTGTTGGGGATGAAGGTGGATTTGCTCCAGATTTATCATCGAATGAAGAAGCTTTGGAGATTATCCTGCTAGCCATTGAGAAGGCTGGATATAAGCCGGGAAAAGATATTTATCTTGCTTTGGATGTTGCAGCCAGCGAAATATATGAGAATGGGAAATATAATCTTGAATCAGAAGGACGCTTGCTTTCTTCGGAAGAAATGGTTATATACCTTGGTTCATTGGTTAATAAATATCCTATTGTCTCGATTGAAGATGGGTTACACGAAGACGATTGGGAAGGCTGGAACCACATGACCGCAGAATTAGGGCACAAAATTCAGATTGTTGGCGATGACCTAACCGTAACTAATATTAAGCGATTACAGCGAGCCATTGATGAAAAAAGCATGAATTCAATACTAATCAAATTAAACCAAATTGGCACTGTGACCGAAACCATTCAAGCAGTAGAAATGGCACGAAATGCTGGATTTTCTGCTGTGATTTCGCATCGGTCTGGAGAAACTGAAGATACGACCATTGCAGATTTATCTGTGGCCATGGGCATGGGACAAATTAAAACAGGATCGGCATCTCGTACGGATCGTATTTGTAAATACAACCAATTATTAAGAATTGAAGACGCTTT
>JABHAX010000137.1 GCA_018674095.1 Fidelibacterota bacterium | reverse complement strand
GTTACACTTTTCGCAAGGTTGCGAGGCATATCCACATCGCATCCACGGAGGACGGCTAATTCATAAGCCAATAATTGTAGAATAATTGAACTGGTAATGGGAAAAACGTGTTGATGCGTTTGGGGAACTTTCAAAACATAATCAGATAATGAGATTAATTCTTTATTCGGTTTATCCGTAATGGTAATAACAATCCCTTTCCGAGCTTTTACTTCCTGAATATTTGCCAAAATTTTTGAGAATATTGCATCATTGGGTGCAATCACAACCACAGGCATATTTTCATCAATCAAGGCAATCGGACCGTGTTTCATCTCCGCAGCAGGATATCCTTCTGCGTGGATATAAGAAATTTCTTTCAATTTAAGAGCCCCTTCAAGCGCCACAGGGAAATTGATTCCACGACCGAGATAAAGGAAATTATTCACATCCATTGTTTGTTTTGCCACATCTTTAATTTGATCTGAGCTTTGTAAAATCGTCGCTACATCCTCATCAATTCTATTCAAGGCGTTGAGCAAGTTTTGTCCACGATCTTTTGCTACACCTAATTTTCGTCCCAACATTAGAGCCAACATGGTTAAAACTGTTACTTGTGCAGTAAATGCTTTTGTGGATGCCACACCAATCTCTGGACCGGCGTGTGTATAGATTCCTGCATCAGTCTCCCTGGGAATGGTACTCCCAACCACATTACAAATCCCGAGAGTAAGGGCACCCAATTCTTTCGCTTTCCGGATGGCGGCCAAAGTATCCGCTGTTTCTCCCGATTGGCTAATTGCAATAAGGACAGTGTTGGTATCAATAATGGCGTTTCTATATCTGAATTCTGAAGCATATTCCACATGAACCGGTACTTGGGCATAATCTTCAATTAGATGTTTTCCAATGAGCCCTGCATGCCAAGAAGTACCACAGGCTGTAATATAGATCCGCGATGCGGAAAGAAGGTTTGGAATGTAATCTGCTATCCCACCGAGATTCGTTGTCCCATCATCAAAATTAAGACGACCCCGCATTGTGTCCGTAATAGAATGACTTTGATCGTGAATTTCCTTCAACATAAAATGTGGAAATTCACCCTTTTCAATCTCTTCTATACTGAGATCAATTTCAGTTAATTTTTTTGTTACAATCTCGTTGGAATGGATTTTTGAAATAACATGATTATCTTTGGTCAGTTTAACCATTTCACCATCATCTAAATAAATCACATTGCGCGTATGTTCCACAATGGGAGACGCATCGCTAGCCAAGAAATATTCACCCTCACCTATACCCAAAACTAAAGGACTTCCCATGCGAGCGGCAATCAAGGTCTCCGGTTCGTCTTCACAAACAGCCACTATTCCATAGGCGCCAACAACACTCTGAAGAGCACCGCGTACAGCTTCTTCAAACGTAATTGAATTCCCATTAAAATATAAAGTTGAAATGAATTGAACCAAAACTTCTGAATCCGTTTCACTGGTAAAAGAGACACCTTGTGAAAGAAGTACCTGTTTTAGCGATTGAAAATTTTCAATAATTCCGTTATGAACAATGGCAATTTTTCCACTTCTATCCACATGGGGATGCGCATTAATATCGTTGGGCTCACCATGAGTTGCCCACCGTGTATGCGCCAATCCAACTGTGCCTTTCATGGGAGTATCATCTACCAAAGTTTGCAGGTGAGCTACTTTTCCTGCTTTTTTTAAATGAACCAATTTCTTTTCATTAATAAGGGCAATTCCCGCGGAGTCATATCCGCGATACTCTAAACGTTTAAGCCCTTTTAATAAAATTGGGACTGAGTCCCGACTACCGATATATCCTACAATTCCACACATGTTTTTTAGTTAATGGTTAATTGTTAAATCTGGAAATCACGTTAATTACCCAAAATTTTCTTTTTAGTTATAATAATTGCTGTAAGCATTTTTATTAATGATATATTTTCTTCTAAAATAGAGTTCATTTGACCCTTTGTAAAATAATCTGTATCTATAAATAAAGACAACCAATATTCTGTTTCATTTGATTCTTTCTGAGCTATAGCCAACTTATGTATAAAATCAGCTTTACTTTCTGAATATTCAGACTCTCTAACCATAGCACCAACTGAAGTGCCTGATCTTAATAATTGTTTACTTAAAACATATTCTTTTTTGTTACTGGACAAATATTGATACAATCTCAATATTCTGCCGGCAAAGTCAAAACTCTTTTCTTTGATAATATTTTTCTTCAATTCAACTCCAGTGAGTGATTTTTAATTAACCATTAATAATTAATCAATTAACAATTATTTTTACTCCCACTCAATAGTTCCTGGCGGTTTTGATGTAATATCATAAACGACTCTATTAATTCCCCGGACAGAATTCACAATCCGATTCGAAATTTTACTTAAGGTATCCGCCGGCATTCTAAACCAATCAGCTGTCATCCCATCTGTACTTGTTACAGCTCGGATTCCGAGCAAATTTTCATAGGTTCTTTGATCTCCCATTACGCCAACGGTGAGAACAGGAATCAATACTGCAAACGCTTGCCAAATATCGTTATACAAATTATCTTCATGAAGAATATCCATATAAACTTGGTCAGCTTCTTGTAAAATTTTAATTCTTTCCCGCGTAATATCACCAATGATTCGTACCGCTAATCCTGGGCCAGGAAAAGGATGGCGCTCAATTAATATTTCAGGCAATCCCAATTCTCGTCCTACATTTCGGACTTCGTCTTTAAAAAGTTCTCTAAGTGGTTCCACCAATTCAAATTCCATATCTTCCGGTAAACCACCCACATTATGATGACTTTTTATCACATGAGCCGTTTTACCTTTACTGACTCCACTTTCTACAACATCTGGATAAAGTGTCCCTTGAGCCAAAAATTGCATTTTTCCCATTTCTTCAGAAATCCGATCAAAGGAATAAATAAATTGGTTTCCAATAACTTTACGTTTTTTCTCCGGATCAGTAACACCATCCAACTGTGACAAAAAAGTTTCTGATTCATCATAACAATGAATATTTACGCCTAACCCAGTTTTCAGTGCATTTACGCAATCACGTGCTTCATTTTTACGAAGCAATCCATGGTCTATTAAAACAGCAGTTGATTGCTCGCCGATTGCTTTATGTAATAATGCGGCAACGACCGTTGAATCCACACCACCACTCACACCACATAAAACTTTCCCATCTCCCACTTGTTTTCGGATAAGAGCTATTTGTTCATCAATAAAATTTCCCGGTGTCCACGATGGGTCGCAATTTGCGACTTTAAATAAAAAATTATGAAGAATGATTTTCCCAGCTTCTGTATGGGCAACTTCTGGATGAAATTGTGTGGCAACACGAGATTGATCTTCATTCGCCATGGCGGCAATAACACCATTTGAAGAATGGGCTAAAGTATGCCACCCGTTCGGAATTTTGGAAACTCTATCCATGTGGCTCATCCAAACTTTAGACGTTTGGGGAACTGAATCAAATAAACCGGAATTATCATCCAATTCAATTTCAGCAAATCCATATTCGCCTTGCCCAGTAGATTCAACTTCGCCGCCCTGATGATGGGCCAATAATTGCAATCCGTAACAAATTCCAAGAATCGGTAAATCCGTATCCAAAATGGCCTTATCAAATTCCGGTGCTTCATTTCCAAAAATACTAGATGGGCCACCAGACAATATCAATGCAGCCGGTTCACGATTTAAAATATCGGTGATGGAGGTTTCCGGTGGAAGAATCTCCGAAAAGACATTTTGTTCTCGAACACGACGGGCAATCAACTGGGTATATTGAGACCCAAAATCAAGAATCACAACACCGTGTTTATGTAATTCATACATTGGGGAACTGACCTTTGAGTTCGTCCATATAGGCTTCATTCGTTACCTTAAAATTTATAGGCGTAACACTTACAAAATTTTCTCGGATGGCTTTTCCATCAAATTCCAATGATTCATCCTTGTCCACCACATTCCCTTTCATCCAATAATAGGTTCGACCGCGTGGATCAATTCTTTCTTCAAATTCATCCTTAAAATATTGGTTACCTTGACGCGTAATTTTCACACCCCTGATTTCATCCGGTGGACAATACGGCACATTAACATTTAGCAAAGTCCCCCGAGGAACGCCATGATGTAAAACGTGATTCGCCATATCTTTCGCAACCTTTATTGCGCCCCGGAAGTCGTCGGACATATAGGTATCTAAGCTGATGGCGATGGATGGAATTCCCAACATGGTTCCTTCAGTAGCTGCGGAAATTGTACCAGAATAAATAATATTTGTCCCCACATTACTTCCAAGATTGATACCGGAAATCATTAAATCGGGTTTTTCTTTAAGAATAGATTTAATGGCAATTTTTGCACAATCCGATGGTGTGCCCGAAACAGCCAATCCTTCAAATCCACCGGACCGATGAACAGGAACAACTCGTAAAGGATCAGTTAAAGTTATAGCATGCCCCACAGCGCTTCTTTCCGTGTCTGGGGCAACTACAAAGAGATCACCGATTTCACTCATGGCATCCCATAAAGCTCGAATGCCCGGAGAAAATATGCCATCATCGTTTGATATGAGAATTTTAGGTTTTTTCATTTTAAATAATTGATTCCAAAGGTTGTCCAGTTCACCTTTCTAATAAGCTCTATAAATTTTTCTATTAAAGAGATAAAACTGATTTTTATTACCCACACTAAAATATCATTTTCATCATTTCCTATAATATTTTAGAGGCTATCAATAGGAATAGCTTAGGTAAGAAGCGAAATCAGGGTAGATATTTTTTCTTTCATTTCGCTGCGAGATACAATGTGATCAATGAATCCTTTTTCTAATAAAAATTCGGATCGTTGGAAACCTTTGGGTAAATCTTGCCCAATAGTTTGCTTAATCACTCTTGGGCCGGCAAAACCGATCAATGCGCCGGGTTCGGCGAGAATAACGTCGCCCAACATACCGTAACTTGCTGTAACTCCACCCGTTGTAGGGTCAGTCAGAATCGGAATATAGAGTCCACCGTTTTTTGCAAATTTTGCTAATTGAGTGCTGGTTTTAGCCAATTGCATTAAGGAGATTGCTCCTTCTTGCATGCGGGCACCACCGGAAGCACAGACCAATAAAAAGGGGACTTTGTCTTTAATGGCTTTTTGGATGGCACGAGATACGGCTTCTCCAACTACTGACCCCATACTCCCACCAATAAATCTAAAATTCATAATGCCCAAAACCACTGATTCGCCGTTTATTTTCCCATCGTAAACTTTGATGGCATCCTTTTCCCCGGTTTTAGTTTTGGCCGTAACAATTTGATCAGTATATTTTTTAACTGCTTTAAACTTTAAAAAATCTTTTGATTCCAAATTTTGATAAAGATGTGTTTCGCTACTTTTGTCTAACAAAAGATCCACATACACTTGGGGTGCAACGCGGAAATGGTGTTCACAATGATGGCAAACGGATAGATTTTTCTCCAATTCCGGCCGGTATAATATTTCATCGCACGAAGGACATTTATCCCATAATCCATCTGGAATAGATTTTTTTTCTGGATCTTTAAATTTTTTATCTTTTCTTTTAAACCACGACATATATTTGTTCTAAATCGAAAGGTTATTTAACAAAAATTTTACTTTTTTTATTGATGAGCAAATATGTAAAACGTAATTATTCACACTTAAATGAATGATATCTTTATCATGTTTGAAAAAATCAAATTTTTAAACACATGACAATGGCATCTTCTCCATCCGAATAATACTTCTCATGAACAGCAATTTCTTCAAACCCAGTATTTAGGTATAAATTGATTGCAGGAAAATTACTCCTTTTCACTTCTAAAAATACGGATGTTTTAGGTGGTGTATTATCTAAAAAGTGATTCAGCAATTTTTGACCGATTCCCATTTTCTGCTGAGAAGGAATTACGGCCATATTAATAAGGTGGATTTCTTTAGGTACAAGCCGAACCATGCAATACCCTACAATGATTTTGTCACTTTCGATAATCCAAGTTTTGCGATCATTTTTATCAAGAAGTTCCTGTTGAATCATTTTAAGTGGCCATGGAGAACCAAGAAAACATAGTTGTTCTATTTGATAGATTTGATTCAAATCATTAATTGAACCGATTCGGATTATCATTTTTTTAACTGAATTTCAAAAGGAGCAATGTAGTCAGGAACTAAGGTATATGGCTTTTGTTTAGCCCAAACATTTTTTTGATGAAATGCCAATAATCCCACATCTTTTGCTGATGGAGTTCCGGTATAAAACTTATTTGAACTATCTAAAATAGAATCGCAATTCCATTGGAAAGAAGATGAATCTATTTTCTCACGGAAATTTTCTAGGTCTCCAACCTCCGGTTTTTGTTTAAAAGATGGGAGATCGTTTTCCCAGATGAATTCTTGGTAAAATACTTTATTTCCGTGAGAGTAAGCCAATCCATTCTTTGGCTGATATTCTTGTAAACCAAATGCGATTGCCACCAAAGTTGGAACGGGAATAATGGGCAAATTGTGAGAATATGCCAAGCCCTTGGCCATGCCCAAACCAATTCTTAGTCCGGTAAATGAGCCAGGACCAATACTGACCGCAATTGCATCAATATAATTAATAATTTTATTGCTTTTTCGTAGTGCATTTTTGATAAAACCGGGCAGAATTTCTGCATGTTTTCGATGGGCAGATTCTTCAACCAAACTTAAAACGAGCCCAGATTCAATTATGGAAACACCACAAATTGTGGATGAAGATTCAATGGCTAAAATCCGATTAATCATTTTCATTTAATCCATCTAAAATAATTCGTCTTCCATTTGGATTTCCATCCACTCTTGAAAAAGTTAAATAAATTGTGTTTGGTGGCAAAATTTCTTTAATAATATCTGCCCATTCAATCAAAGTAACTGCTTCTTTCGGAATCAAAAATACTTCCCCCCCAATATTTAAAAAATCGAGTCCGTTGTCCAAACGATAGGCATCAATATGATAGAGGTTGTGTGGAGACCCTTCGTATTCCGAAACCAATTTAAAAGTGGGTGAGCCAACTCTTTCTTCAATACCCAAGGATTTGGCAAAGCCCTGGGTGAATGTGGTTTTTCCTGTCCCTAAATTTCCAATCAATGCTACGACGGACCCAACTGGAATTTGCTGTGCGAATTGATGAGCAAAGGTTTGAGTTTCATCCATTGAATTGGATTCAAATATCATGAACCACGTCCTTTCATTACTGCAACTGGAACCATCATTTCTTCCATCGAAATTCCGCCATGCTGAAATGAATTCTTGAATTTGGCTTGATATTTATGAGCTTGATTAGGATAAACAAAATAAATATCATCTTTGGCAATTAAATAACTCGGTTGAGGACCAAATTCAGGTAATCGATATTTTTCCGGTTCCTTAATAATGAGTGCATTTTTATCTTTCGTATTAAGGTTACGACCATATTTATACCGAACACCAGAAGACGCACTCCGATCGGCGGAAACCATCACATCGCGTTGAACTCTGATACTTCCGTGATCACTGGTCAAAATAACGGTAAAATTATTTTCACTTAATTTTTTTAATACTGGTAACAACCATGAATGTTCTAACCATGATTTAACCGCAGTGCGATAACCCGATTCATCTGGGACCATTTCTTTCAATACATCCATTTGAGAACTTTTATGGGCGAGGATATCCACAAAGTTTACCACCAAAGCCAATACGTCCTGTTGGATGTAATCTTTAATTCGATTCTGGAATTTTTTCCCTTCTTCCACAGCCCAAATTTTATGGTAGTGAACACGTTTATCGCCTAAACCCAACTTCTTTAATTGATCGATTAAAAATTGTTTTTCATGTCGATTTAAACTGGATGCATCGTTCTTCATGTCATCAGCCTGTTGCGGGTATTTTTTCACCATTTCGTCAGGAAATAAACCACAAAATATGGCATTTCTCGAATATGGTGTTGCCGTTGGTAATAACGAAAATTTATAATCAATTTCAATATTGAATAAGGGTTCCAATAAGTCCATCATCACTTTAAAATGGTCATGTCGCATACAATCCACCACTAATAGACAAACTTTATTTCCCTTTTCTAAAACAGGTCTTACATGTTTTTTTACAATGTCTATTGATAGTGTTGGACGACTATTTGAATGAAGCCAATCTTCATAATTGGAATCAATAAAATTAACAAACTCACGGTTACAGGAGTGAATCTGATCTTCGAGAATGGAGCCCAATCCTGTGTCTTTATATTTATCAAATTTGAGCTGCCAATCCACTAAGCGATCGTACAATTTCCACCAATCGTCGGGACTCAAATCATCCCTTAAATGGGCATCAATTTCCTGAAATTCTTTTAAATAATCGCTGGTCGCTTTTTGCTCTCGCAACTTAATTTGTTCTAAAGTTTGTTTACAGGCCATGAAAATTTGGCTCGGGTTTACCGGCTTAATCAGAAATTGCTCAACTTGCCCAGTGATGGCCTCATCCATGAGCCATTCATCTTCCGTTTTTGTTATCATGATAACGGGTAAAGATGACCTCGTTTTTTTGAGCTCGGCTAAAGTTCCCAGTCCATCTAATCCAGGCATGGATTGATCTAATAAAATTAAATCAAAATTATTTTGCTCTGAGATGGCAATCCCATCCTGACCATTTGCAGCTTGGGTGAGTGTATATCCCTTATCTTCTAAAAATAGAATATGAGGTTTTAAATGATGGATCTCATCGTCGATCCAAAGAATTTTTCCACGTGTGTTTTGCATAATTTAATAGCCCTAAAATTACAAATGAAACGACTATGAACTTAAAAGTTCCTGATGACTTCAAGCATAACTTAAATTTTTCTAAATAAAACGGATTAAATAAATAAACGATTCAATTTCATCATACAATGGATTTTTTACAAAGGTGCAATGATTATTAACCAAACTCTCTTGATACCTAAATATGTTATAAATAAAGCATCAAAAGTTCAAATTTATTTCGATGTCATAACCCAAACGCCATCCCAATCTTTTCCAGGAGGATTCATTTTAAACATGTTACATCGATCAATATAAATAGCGGAGGGTGTGGTATTCCGTGATGTAAAATGATTTTCCATATCTTCAGCTTTTTGAAATAGGCTAATTGCCTTTTCCCACTTTTGCAAATAATACAGGTCTAATCCGTTTTCAAAAGTTTTAACGAGATTTACCATATTATTATCAGCATCATCTTTCGAAGAAATCAATTCATATACTTTTACAGGAATATTTTTTCCCTTTACTTGTACAAAATCCAATAAGCGGAACATATATTCATCTTTCGTTTTTTCGTAAATATTTTCTCCCACAAAATTGTAAACGCCATATTGTTTCGCAGATGATTCAAGTCGAGCAGCAAGGTTGACTGTATCCCCCATCATGGTATAATTCATTCGCATTTCGGAACCCATATTCCCAGTTACCATTTTACCACAATTCAATCCAATACGATGTTGCATAGAATAAACAATCTCTGGCCAATCTGCTTCTGATTTCCATTTATTGCGAAGCTCATCTAATGCATCTTGCATAGCTAACGCTGTTTTACAGGATTTTTTTTCATGATCGTTTACTGAAACCGGTGCCCCATAAAAAGCAACAATGGCATCACCAATATATTTGTCTAATGTGCCCTCATTATCTAAAATGACTTTCGACATGACAGTTAGATATTCATTCATAAGTGCAACCATACGTTCCGGGTCTAGTGCTTCGGAAAAAGTGGAGAAATTCTGGATATCAGAAAAAAAGGCCGTATGATATCCTTCTACACCCCCAAGTTTTGGAGCTTGTTTTTCTTCATAC
>JABHAX010000136.1 GCA_018674095.1 Fidelibacterota bacterium | reverse complement strand
ATTGGTTTTTTGGTTTGTTTTATTTAAACCATTCATGGTTCCAACCCAAAGATTGTCGCCTTCAATAGCCACAGGTTTCGCTTGGTGAGAACTGAATTTGCTTGAAGAAAGCGAAAAGGGATCCAGTGGATCAAAAAGATAATTTTTAAATGTTTTTGTTTCTTTGTTTATGGCATAAATGCCATTCTTTAGGGTTGAAACATAAAGTGTGTTTTTATCATCTTGAAGATGCGTAGGGCGTGATTTTGTTTCTATACGTCCAAACCTATCTTGTTTTACGTTGTAATAACAAACCCCTCTATCGGTTAATATCCAAACTGTGTTAGAACTATCCACGTGGATTTTCCAAATTCTGTTGCCGGAAATTGTTGCTTCATCAAACACGTCAGACCGATAAACCTTATTCTGAAACCCGTCATATCGGTTTAACCCATCGTCGGTTCCGATCCAAATAAACCCTGTGCTATCTTGGGCTATGGACAGAATTCTTGTAGATGAAAGACTCTCTATGTTTACTTCTTTAAACTCGCCCGAATAAACGACCGAAAGAAATAAAAAATATAAAAACAGTCGTCTTTTCATGGGACTAAACGCCACCCAGTTGTTTTTGTGCCAGCCGCTTAACAATGGCTATTTCCCACGCGCTAAAGTTTATTTTTGCTAAATCCTGAAAGGTTTTTATTGCTTGTTCTTCTTCACCCGCAGCCCTTAAAGAAAGCCCCTTGAAATAATTAAAATAAATATTGTTTTCATTGCCTTTGTTAAAATTGTCAACTGCTTGCTGATAGTTGCCCTCCATAAGGTGGGTCATGCCCATGAGCCCATGATATCCGTACATGGCCGTGGGGTCGTTCCTTTTTTCTTGCATTTCTTTTAGCTTTGCGAGATTCTTTTTTGCTTCTTCGTACTTGCCAAATAAAATATTAACCCACGCAGTTTCAAATTGTTTTTCTGACCGCACGGCCTTCCAGGTGTTTTCATCTTTTAACAATTCTGCTCTCTTCTCGCCAAATATTGAACCTTGCTCCAGGGCGCTATAGGCGTCTTCTTCCATTTGGTTGTGGGCATAGCACACCATTTTTTGCCAATGAATTGTGGCTTTTCTCCCCAAAAGAGAAACTTCATCAAAGTCTTTTGATTCTAAGGCTTGCTCAATTTTATCTATGTGCTCAATGGCGCCGATATAATCATTATCAAACATATATGAAACCAATAAATAATAGTTAAGGTTAAACCAGCCATTAGGCGTTTTTGTTAATTTTATGGCCTTGGCATATCTCTCTCTTGCTGTTTTTAGGTCGCCACCAAACATAAAGTTGTGGCCGGAAACAAGATAGGCTGTTGCTTCGGACGAGAGCCCTTTTCGTTTTTCTATGGATTTCTCATACAATGGTTTTGCTTTTTCGAACTCACCAAGTTGTCTATATACGTTTGCCTTAAAATGATATGGAAATCCGTGGTCTCCTCTTATTCTTATTAATTCGTCGCTGTATTTCACCCCAAGCTCGATGTCTCTTTTTTCTTCGGGCAGCATCACCTGGGTGCCTGCTGCAATATGGTGCCCCATTAATAAAGAATAAGCCTCATAACTGTCTGGGTTTAATTCAATTGATTTTTTAAGTGTTTTTATGGCGTCATCCAGTTCATATCTGTCGCTTTGCACCTGCCCCAACCAAACATAAGATTCGTAGGTATCGCTGTAGTTTTCAACAAGCTTTTTAGCGTTTTCCAGAGCATCGTCCATATTTCCGTCTCTATACGCGTTTCTTATATTTAACATGAGTTGTTCTGCGTCCGTAACTGTGTTTTGAAGAGATTTCGCCATCTCTCTTTGTTCTCTTAGCTTGATGGGGTCCTGTGATCCATACATTTCCAAAGCCATAACAAAATTTAGGTCTAATGCTAGGGCAGAATCTAAATATTGTCTTTTTTCAAAACCGTCTCCAACCTGTTCTGACAACATGGCCTTCTTATAAAATTCCAGTGCTTTGGGGGATGATGTTGTGATGGGCAGCTCAACAACCGGTGTTTTGGAACAAGCTGAAAAAGTGAGTGCCGCGATAAAAACAATGTTGAATAGTTTGTTCATTTTTAATTCCTTGTTGTGTTGATAATAATTATTATTCACGATTAAATCAATTCATAAAACTTAAAGAGCCTTGTTATTTAGACCTACTTTTTCTTTACCACTACGATTGTAATGTCGTCCTGGTTGCGTAAGTCTCCCAACCAGACGGTTCCAAGATCTAACAAAGCTTGTTTCTGTTCTTCTGCGTTTTGGTGTCCGTTTGCCTGTACGCAATCCCGTACCGCT
>JABHAX010000135.1 GCA_018674095.1 Fidelibacterota bacterium | reverse complement strand
TGGTGTGTTAAAAGAGTCAATGTTAACAACTAATTCAGCTTACGATAAGGAAATAAAACCTGGTAAAAATGTGGAGTTTCTTTACCCAGATGTAAAAGGAGAAATAAAATGAAGAAGAATACCACTGACCAAGATATAGAAAAAGCTAAGGCTGAACCTAAAGCAGCTAACTACAGCATGACCAGAGAAGAAGCAGATGAGTTTTTCAGAACACTTGGTTCATCCCTCGAAGAAAGGATGGCCGCTAATGGTGGCATACCAGAGGAGACAGCCATTCAACAGGCAATGATAGTTCAGAAAACATTTGGTGAAACAGAAGAAAAAGCTCGTCAACGCATTGCAATAAATAAAGATCACGATGATATATACGACGATGCTTTCTTTTTAAATGAATCACTAAAAAAGTCGGAAAAATAATTATGGCAAATAATCAAAAAAAAGTTTTGGATCAAGAATCCATTGGGTATGTTTTATTGAATACCATATTTCGAGATGTAAGTGCAGTATTAATTAAAGAAGATGGTACAGAAGAAAAATTTCTTAATGAAATGGGGGTAAAAAATAAAGTTGGATTACTAGCAAGTAATATTAATAAAGAAATAATTGAAAAACACGGTTTAGATGTAACTCATCTACTTAAAGAACTTACTATCGAGTACTACTTTGAGAATGATCAATTATTTCTAAAATATCAGTTTGTAAATCTTTGGAATAATTTTCGTATTGATGAAACAGGAAGAACAACTGAAATAGGTAAACTTCTTTCTCCTACACTTCATGAAGAAGTCGAAGATTCTATTGCGCATATAAAAACAAATTTTAATGAAGAAATGAAGGGACTGTTATTGGAGAAAGTTTTAGATCTTTTGTATGATGAACATCCTGAATTTGGAAAAACATTAAAACTCTCGAGTGCTAAATATTTCAAATATTTAATAGATGAATGTGGGTTTGATATCCAATCATATTTAACTCAGATTGATGGTTTGATTGCCTGGGATGTTAAACTCGAATCATCTGCAGCAGAATACATTAATGAGTTCAGAGATGCTAAAAATATAAAAGATCAGCAACCAAGCAAAAAAAGTAAAACAAAATATCCTCTGTTAGAGAAATATAACCTTTCGTCTAAAGAAGCTGTAACAGTATATCTATTAGATAGGATGATTATGGCTGATGGAAATAAAGATCAAAGAGAATCAATTGCGTTTGTCAAAATCACTTTGGGTAAACCCGAACTGATTCCATTCATAATGAATGTATCAGATGCGTTTGATAATGCGAGTGAAAACGATGATTTAGATAAGTTAGTCGATGTTTCCATTAAATATGTTGCAAATGAAATGAGCAGTGAGGAAATAAAAGATTTATTAGCCTATCTTGCTAAAATAATTGTTGCTGATGAAGTATTTGATGCATCTGAAAATAAGCTCCTGAGAAAATGCTGTGAAGCTTGGGACGGTGCACTGGGATGGGACGCATATGCAACCTTGGTGTCATTTATTAAGGTAAAATATGGAATAACCATTGATGATTTAGACACTTCAGAAGATGATAGTAAATTTGAAAAACAAAACCCCAAAAAATCAATTCAAGATTCAAAGAAAACACCCGCTTGGAAAAAAATAAAAGCTGCTATGGAGTTTTTTGGTACGGATTATGTTGCCACCAACAAAGAGATTATGGATTATTGCAATGAACATTATGGAGAAGTAAAGGATTCAACCTTTAGGACTTATATCATAAGTTGCACTGTTAATCATGATACGCGGGTACACTACAGTCCTAATAAAAAACCTAGAACTGAACTTCTTGATAATGATGTTTTATTTCAGGTCAAAAAAGGTAAAGTTTGTCTTTATGATCCTGAAAAACATGGTGATTGGCATATTAAGCTAGGTGATGATGGTAAACTACATCCTGTAAAATCCTAATCGAATATAGGTTTATTATGAATCAATCAGATAAAGAACGAATAAATCAATGGGAAGAACTTGGTTGGGATTCAAAAGAAGAATACGATCAACATTTACTCAAATCAGGTGAGATTGCCAAGAATGATACTCCTCAAATGGCAAAAGAAAGAATTTTATCTAATTTTGAAATCCAATTGAAAAAAGAAGAAGAAAAACTAAAACATCACCTAGATCAGTCACTCACCGATGATAAAATAGGAGATACAAAAGATTATGTTGAAGGGTTAAAAAAAATTGCTGGAAAAAATTCAAAAGAAAATGAAGAATAATTTTAAATATTTCTGCTAGGTGATGATGGTAAACTACATCCTATAAAATCCTAATCGAAAATAGGTTTATTATAAATCTATCAGATAAAAAAACTAAATAAATAACTTCAGGCGAAAGAAATTAATAATTTGTATTAAAACGACATCATCTGACTTATTCCCCCTATAAATTGGTTGTAGAAAATGGAGTTAAATATGTCAAATGCAATCAAACCACACACACTTTTACTAAAACTTGGGCAGTATTTTTATAATCCTGAAGATAATCAAGAAATATCCAAAATTGATATTCACACGCCTTCTATCATACGGCTGTCAAAGAAAGTATCGTCTCTTTCTATTTTAAAGCCATTCAAATTTAATCATATTGATACCTTGCTCATTTCTTGCGCTTGGTTTGAAACAATCAAAGACGGTATGAGATGTATTGATCCGTTGGATTTACTGGCACGCATTTATAAGAATCGTTCCGATAGTGTTGACCATCTTGATAAATTGGTATCATTGGTAGAACGGAACATTTTTTATTCCCAAAAGAAACGTATTCGCGGAACCGATATATCTTCCTTTATTTCATCATCGGAAAAAGAGAAACTGGTCAGTGTGTTGAAATCTACGCTTCTTGAGTACGACTTATCGTTTCACCGCAGTTTCATTAAGCTATTAATGGAGGAAGAAGAAAATATCCGTGGTGAATTCAATAAACCTTACAAGGATAATAAAGAGTATTTATCCGATTGGTTTCAATATATAGAAAACCTGGACGACTGCCGGTTTAACGATTATCAAAACAACATGCTGAATAGTGAACTGGGTGAATCGGAAGCAAATGATTTACTTAAAGCAATAGAATGGCGTGATCGTATTTTATCCCGAACAGCAGTAACAGAACAGGCCTTCCCGTTACAGGATATCATTGAAGAATATCAATTGGATGAAACGGAAGCGACCATCCTGATTTATTTAGTAAAGGAAGATATGGACGACAACCGAGCAGACAGCGACGATGTACTGCAGCTCATTAGTCGCAATCAGCATGAGAAGTACCAAAATAGAGCTTACATTTCTGATGATTCCAAACTAGTTAAGAACGGACTCATAGAGACATCGGAATTCTCCTTTTTCAAGAGCAAAGGAACAGACTTGCGTATTGCACCGGATATTGTTAGACACATCATCCTGAAATCCCCGGCAACCGATGAAGACCGGCTGAAGCAAATTTTAAAGGGTGATAATCTGTTTACCATCCTTGCACCCAAACAATCCTTTGACGAACTCATTCTCCCCAAGGAAATGAAAGAGACCATTCGTTATGGATTGGGCCAATATGAGCAAAATGTAGATTCGGTTTTATCGGAATGGGGATTATACGATACGAGCATGGAAGTAATCGGTAGAGCTAAAAGACAAATGGAACCGGGCATGCTCATGCTGTTTGCAGGCCCACCCGGGACAGGCAAAACGTTCGCCGCCGGAGCCATCGCTAAAGCATTGGGGAAGAATCTACTTATTACAGATGTAAGCAAGGTGCAATCTATGTGGGTGGGGCAAAGCGAAAAGAATGTACGAAGAATTTTTACCGTGTTTGAACGAATTGTGAGACGAACAGAAAATCCACCAGTTTTACTACTCAACGAAGCAGATCAGTTTCTTTCACGACGGCTAAAAGATACAGGTTCATCCGTGGACGTTATGTTTAATTCCATGCAAAACCTGTTTTTGGAGGCGTTTGAAAAACTCCGTGGTGTGCTTATTGCTACCACGAATATGAAAGAAAATCTGGATATAGCCTTCAGTCGGCGTTTTCATTTGAAACTGGATTTCCCTGTCCCTGTAGAAATGGAACGGATGGCTTTATGGAATCTTCATTTACCCAAAACCATCCCGGGTGTGGATGAATTGGATCTTCATTTCCTATCTAAACAGTACAAACTCACCGGTGGGCAGATTACCATCATTGTCAAAAATGCTGCTACTGAAGCAGCATCTCGGAAAGGGAAAAACAAAATCCTGAAATTGGGTGACTTAATGAAATATTGTGATATTGAAGTGGCATCCACATTTGATGGGAATACAATGAGATTTGGCTTTGAAGCTTGAAGGGAAATTATATGAATTTATTAGATAGATTAAAAGCGGAACTAAATAAAATATCCCATAATGAAGTTGCTGTAAATATGGGCTACAAAGCTGTAAAAAAAGGAGAAAAAACCATCTATACCTTTTTACAATCAAAGAGTATTTCATATTGGTTAAGCAGTGGTCATTTTGATTTGAAATATACAGCGGAACAATTTTTTGTAAAATTATGCGCTCTATTAAATATTGAACCAAATATAGTAAAATATGAAATAGAATTTTATGAGAAAACGGTTATGGAATATCAAAAATTGGAAACTGTTTATATTTTCGTCAATACCAATTTTAAGAGAGAATCCCAACCCATTTTTGCATTAGCGATGATGGAGTTCTTGCGCCTGATTCTCCCTGAAAAAGAATCGCTTATTTTTAAATCGGACCAAGACGTAATGGGAATCATTTCCGATTTTGTAAAATCACATTTTATAGAAAATAAGGGCGAACTGAAAATGTGGGGAAAAATAGACAATTACAATTACCATCATAGCGATGGTAAAGCTTACACTTTTGATAAACACGGTAATTTGGTAAAAGATGCCCCCGAAGTTTTTGAAGATTATGCAACAATATGTCTTTGAAATTTGCATAAAGGAAAACAAGAGAACATGACGAAACGAATTGAAGCCTATTGGATTTCACCCATCGGTGAGATTTACCCGGTTGAAAAGAGCCATATTCAAACTGTTGCAGAAAACCCAAAAAGATATGGCACTACACTTGGAAAAATTAAACGAGAATTTGAAAAGTATGACGAAGTATTTCCATTTCAGGAACATAAAGCAAGACGAAATATCTTAACAATCATTATTAAAAACGGCTGGATTCGGATGCGCCTAAACTTGAGATCCGCAGCATGGACAGCAGAAACTTGGGAATGGAATGAAAGAGAAAAAAATGCATTACAAATTTGGCAAAACAAAGTTAAGGGGTCTGGTGAAAATGGTTTTATAAAGAATCATTATTCCATAAAATAAATTGGGAATTCGTTGAAACATTAAATATTATATAACGACATATAATGACTTATTACCTGTTTAACTTCCTATAGAAATAGGAGAGAAAATGAAACAAGATTCCATCAATAGTGAACCCATACCTTCAGTTCTGAAGCATATTATGAAGAAATACCCCACTATTTCCAAAGTAGAAGCCAGTAATAAAGCATTGGCTATGGAAAGACGCTATGCAGAAGCCAATAAAGGACGTGACGATAAGAGAAATATTGAATGCCAGAAACAATGGGACAGAGCTTTACAAAAAGAGAATGACCATTGGGCTTTGGAAGTGCTTTCTGGCGATGCGTTAGGTGAATATTTCAATGTAATAAAGGACTGAATGTGGAAAATAAATTTCATATTAATCATCCTGAAGATATCGGTATTCAGAAACAAAAGGTTTCTGCTGAAGACATTCGAGCAGCCAAAGCCAAAATAGAAAAAAAGAAACGAAAACCCAGTAGTCACTGTCTATTCTGTAAAAAGAGTGTTGATGAGATAGGCGGTAAGCGGGTTGTGGCTCAAAAAACGTTGGGAACTTATATATCTAAAACCTATCGAGGCGGCGGTGATCCTGACTTTCCCGATTTAAGTATAAAAATAGATGATGCCAATTATATTGTACTTTGTGGGAAAAAGGGAATCTGGACTGATGAATTAATCGATAAAGTAAAAGAGATTTATCTCAATATCGAGTGTCCCTGGTTCTGCCAAAAATGCGCCGGAAAAACCTGTCATATTTGTGGAGAAATATTGAATAATCCTATTGGTTCAGATGTGATCTATGATGATGGATGTGTTTTACATGTTGCCGCTTTGGGATATAACCTGGGGTGCATGAATGATGCCTGTGAGAATTACAAAAAGTGGGGTGAATAGATGAAACATATTTGGACATTGATATTAAGCGTATGCATATTCGCTGCAAATGGTTGTGATGCAATAGACCCAAATAATCAAAGCGAATCTGAAAATAAAATTATAATGACCATTGAACCCAGTCTGGATGTGGATGAGAATGGTTACTATCATTTAATGATTGATAGAAATAACTGGCAAACCATTCATAGAGTCAGTGGCCACTTGAATTATGAGAATGGATCGTCAGCAGAATTGATTAAAGTGTATTGGTCATCCAATTTTTATTGGTATTTGGGTGATACGCTAGGTTATATAGTGCACGAAGGGCTAACTGATGATCTCATTTACGTTAGTTATGATACAACATATATTACCGGCTTTAGCGGTATGGAAGTACCTACGTCTAATCAGGCTAGTTACAGTAATGCTGAAGGTGAAGTGAATAACATGATTGCACCTGTACGTTCTATGATTGGAGATACAATGACACTTTTTTGGAGATTTTCCGGTAATGATTATCTATACAACGAAGGGTCTATCGGAATTGTTTTGGAATAAATTCTTTTTTGGGCTCAATACAAAATATAGAGGAATTCAGGTATATCAATTATTGAATACGATAATAACCACGAGAATAAAGATGTGACAAAGGGTAGGGTTTGATTATTGGCTAAGATGACATTATTAAAAGAACTTTGGAATTATTTTGTAAAAGATTAAATTGGTACAATAATAATATCCACTATAAGCAATGGAGTTAATATGTCAGATCAATTATTGGAATATGGTGAAAAGGTAAATGCCAATCATTTAAAAAGAATCCTGGACCATATATTTTTAAGAAATGATGCAATTGCCGACTGAAGAAGGCCCAGGCATTCTCCTGCTTGATGATATGGCATTACGGGAAGCTTTGAGACGGTTTACAGAATTTTGGGAGATTGATTGGAATGAGTCAAACTTTCTTGATTGCAATGGTGAAGAATGGAATATATAAAAGATATACAGTTTTACTAAATACTTTTATTTTCAAGAACATGAGGATATAATATGCTTAAAGGGAAATAAAATGGCTATGGAAATGAATAAAATTAAATTGCAAAGTTCAGCAGTAAAAGTTGAAGATAACTATCTTTTTATCAATAATAAAAAATATGATTATGAAGAATTTTATGTTGTTGATAATAATAAAGAAGCCGATCGTATAATATCAAGTTCCTCAATGTGGCGGTTTATATTTATTATAGACCAAAAAGTACTGCTCATTAGTAGTGACCTAGATGATTTTGAGGAGCAATTAAACTTATCTGAAGAAAATTTTCTTACTATGATTCAGGAAATTTCCACATATGCTGAAGAATATTTTCAGGTTGCAACTGTACGCTGGACACAAGCAGGTCAGGGTTTGTATTACATTAAAAAAATAAAAAAAGATTATCAGTCCCTTGAAATTCATCGGGATGAATGGTGTTCTGCCCAGCATTTTATAGATTTGGCAAAAGAATATGAATATGATATGGATGATGATAGTTTTTATGACTATGATGAAGAAAGTGGAAAAAGTAAAGAAGATGAATTAAATGATGAAATATATAATCAGCTATGTTCTGATGCCACACTATTAGCACCGGAGTGGTTTTAAATAATAGAATAAAAATTAATAAGGAGATAACATGTCAGAAGACTTACTGGAATATGGTGAAAAGGTAAATGCCAGTCATTTAAAAAGAACCCTAAAGCATATATTTTTAAGAAATGATGCAATTGCCGA
>JABHAX010000134.1 GCA_018674095.1 Fidelibacterota bacterium | reverse complement strand
CTGAAGTTGATTTGGCTGAAATTTGGTTTGTCATGTCCGAAATCAAAATGGCCAAAAAAAATTTACAACAATGGATGAGTCCAAAAAGAAAAGGAATCTCATCTCTGGCGCTTTTTCCTGCAAAGGCATGGGTGCATATGGAACCTAAAGGAGTAGTCCTCATTATTTCTCCCTGGAATTTTCCATTCAATTTAACAGTAGGTCCTATGGTATCAGCCCTAGCGGCAGGAAATCGTATCATGATTAAACCATCAGAAATGACGCCAAATGTAAGTGCATTGATTGAAAAAATGGTGGCGGATCTTTTTGAAACAAATATGGTTGCAGTATTTCAAGGGGACGCCACTGTGTCAACGGAATTACTTAAATTACCTTTTCATCATATATTTTTCACAGGTAGTTCTCATGTAGGTAAAATTGTCATGTCAGCTGCAGCCAAGCACCTTGCTTCCGTCACATTGGAATTGGGTGGGAAATCTCCAACCATCATTGATAATACGGCACAAATTGGGATGGCGGTTAAAAAAATAGCTTGGGGAAAATGTATCAATGCAGGCCAATCTTGTATCGCGCCTGATTATATTTTGGTTCACGAAAATGTAAAGGACGAATTTGTTTTTAAGTTATCTCAACGATTGAATGAGGTCTTTGGTGAATCGTTAGAAGATAAAAAATTAACCAAAGATTATGGCAGAATTGTGAATTCGAACCATTGGTTAAGAATAAATAGCTTATTGGAAAATGCAATTAAAGAGGGTGCAAGCATTGCGCACGGTGGCGGCAAAGATAAGGCGCAATATTTTTTTGAACCAACACTTTTAGATAATGTGACACTTGATATGGATATAATGACTGAAGAAATATTTGGACCATTATTACCAATTATTCCTTTTAAGGATTTAAATGAATGTCTGAAAATTATACAAGCGAAGCCGAAACCGCTTGCGCTTTATATGTTTTCAAACTCCCAAAAAAATATTAATAATATAATTCAAAACACTTCATCGGGTGGCATGGTTATCAATGAAGTTAAATCCCATTTTTTAAATCTTGATCTACCCTTTGGTGGTGTGAATACCAGTGGATTTGGTAGATCTCATGGGGTTGAAGGATTTCGATCATTCTCAAACGAAAGAACAATGTTGAAAAATGGAAGGTTAAGTCAAATAAATCTTATTTTTCCACCTTATACAAAATGGACTAAAAGAGTCATTCATTTTGTCACTAAATTTTTATAATTATCTAGAGCCCTAATAATGATTCTTTCAAATTTTAAAAATGATAATATGTTTATTACGGAACATTCATTTGAACTTCCCCTAGATTATGAAAATCCGGACCAACAATCTATATCTGTATTTGTAAGAGAAATTCGTTTAGATGAAAAGGTTAAAAAACCGTATCTTGTTTATTTGCAAGGCGGACCCGGTTTTGAATCGCCAAGACCTATTTCATTTTCGGGTTGGATAAAAAAAGCATTGAATCGTTATAATATTTTACTATTGGATCAACGAGGAACCGGTAATAGTACACCTGCTAATTTTCAAACAATCGGGGGATGGAATCCGGAAAAACAGGCGAACTATTTAAAATATTTTCGCGCCGATAATATTGTAAAGGACGCAGAGGCAATTCGAAAAAACTTAATTCAAGATGAACCTTGGTCAATTCTTGGGCAAAGTTTTGGCGGATTTTGTGCTGTGAATTATCTATCCTTTTATTCAAGCGGATTGAAAGAAGTGTTTATTACAGGTGGAATTCCTCCTCTTTCTGCTCATCCGGATGATATTTATAAAAGGACTTACTCTAGAGTAAAAAGAAAAAATGAAGCGTTTTTTAAGGCTTTCCCTCAAGCGCAGGAGCGCGCAGGTAAAATTGCAAATATCATTAGAGATACAAAACCCACCTTACTCTCGGGCGAAACATTAACAATTGAAAGATTTCAATTATTAGGACTTCAGTTAGGATTTAGCGATGGATATGCAAATTTGAATTACTTGTTTGAAAATGCCATTTCGGATAATGAATTATCTTATATTTTCAAAAAGAGTCTCATGGGTTTTCAAGCTTACGATACCAATCCATTCTTCACAGTATTGCATGAGGCCTGTTATGCTCAACAATTTTCAACACAATGGTCTGCCGAAAAAATCAGAGGAGAATTTCCTGAATTTGATTCGAATTCCAGAGACCCATTTTTATTCACCGGTGAAATGCTATACCCATGGATGATGGATCAATTTTCAACATTGTCTCCACTGAAAGAAGCTGCTAATATTTTAGCTGAGAAAACTGATTGGCCAATGTTATATGATCAGAAACAATTAGAAAAAAATTCAATTCCTGTGGCAGCGGCTGTATATACAAATGATATGTACGTTGATCGCCACTATTCTTTGGAAACAGGTCAATCAATTAATGGGATAAAAATTTGGGAAACGGATGATTATGAGCACAATGGATTACGGAGTCATGGTGAAAAAATTCTTTTAAATCTTTTTGAACTGCTCGACTGACAAATCCAAAATACGGGTATAAATTACAGGATATGTTGAAACGTTCATTTAATCGATTGTTTCTCGTCGGAGAAATTCTTGCGTTATTAGGAATCATGACTGGGTGCACCATGATAAAGGGACCACTTTATCCTGATACCATTTATAATAATCGCCAACCCTTGATTTCTGTTACCTATGAATATGGTGAAATTGAAGTTCGATTACCGCTTAATTACATTGGTGCGATCCCGGATAATATTATGTTTGAAGTATATGCTCAGGGCGATACTATTAACCCAATCATTTCAATTTTACAAGAAGCCCCTCGAGTTTTTCTTGTCTATTTACCACAAGGGGTTTTGGATATTCATGAAAAAGCCAATTTGATTAGGATTATTCCACAGGATTCAAATTTTCAACCGGTTGACGTTCGTTTCCAAGGAATCCGATTTGGACAAATTCAACTTCCGCCTAAATCAATTGGAATGAAACAATTGATTGTTTCTGGGAAGGTATTTCTAAATAAAAATGGTAATACTTTAGCAGGCGTTGATGTTTCCTTTCAAAATTTTGATAATGTTATTAAAGAAATTCGGACCAATGAATCCGGGAATTTCCAATTGGCAATTCCTGGAGAATATAGATATGCGAAACATTTGCGGTTAGTTTCCGGAAATAATTTAATTTTTAAATCTTTTAAAAAGATGATGGATTTTTCAGAGTCATTCAGACAAATTGTTAATATTGGAGTTGGACCTAGTTCAACTATGGAAGAGCCGCTTTATGTAACCAATCGAGATAATGTTCATTTTAGAAAACATCCTGATATTGGTTCTGAAACTCTTTTCCTTTTAGAAAGGGGAGAAGCAATATCTGTGAAACGAGTAACGCCTGGCGAATATCAAGGATCGATAGAAGTATCCTTGGGTCATGACAAAAATGTTAATCTTGATGGTTGGATTTATCGTTCAGATGTTATTCTTTTAGATGTAAATAATATTTTTAAAAATGAGCCAACTAATGATTCGACATTATAAAAAGTTTTTAGCTATAATGTTTTTTTCCTTGGGTCTAAATGCTCAAGTGAAATTAACAGTGAACACAATTCCTAAAAAAGTGAATGTGAAATTAGATGGCGTTATATTGGGTGAATCACCCATCATAAATGAACGTATTTCTCCCGGTATCCATAAATTTGAAATAATTAAAAAAGGATTCGCGCCACTTAATTATGAATTGGTGGTAAACCCGGCTCAGGCTGTTCATTTAGATTTTTTCATGAATCCAATATATTCTGTTAAATTTAAAACAGAAGAAACTGGATTGGTTTTTGAAATAAATGATGAACATCAATGGAGTGAAGATTTTATTCGATTAAACCTTGAAGCAGGTGACCATTCTCTTCGGGTTTTTAAATTAGGTGAAATCATAGATGAACAAATTATTCATGTGGATGAACCGAAAAAATTCATTTATTATTTAAAGAAACCCATCTCAGAAGAATAAAGAATGCAGAAATTCAAAAAATATTTTCTGTTCATTTTTCTAGGGATCCTGTATGGAAACAATATGAATTTGAGGCCAACTTTTTTGGTTTTGAATCATTTTGACCGAAAACTTTCTACTGCTGATGCTGCCTTAAAAGAAAATTTTACAAATTCAATTTTTGAATTTGACTCTACCTTTTATTTATTGTTTGATAATATTGACGAATATGAAAATCCCGCATCAAGTTATATGAATACGATTAAAGATTTGGGTGAAAAGCATAAAGTGAATTTTGTTCTTTTTAACCAAATCAAACATGATGATGATAGATTTATGTTAGAAGGACAAATGTTTAATACTCGGTCAGGTGGACTGATATATCGACGGAAAATTGATTTGACAAATTATTTAAATGGCCAAATCAATGAGTTGAACTTATGGGTGGGGAATGTAACAGGGAATATTGAAAAAGAATGGCAAAAAAATCGGGAATCAATTCTTTTTAAAAATCCTGAAAATATTGTTCAAGAAAAGACACCCCTAGGCGCTGCGATGAGGAGTCTAATTTTTCCGGGATGGGGGCAAGCATACTCGGGGAAAAAAGTTTCGCCACGCGTATGGGCCGGTACAGAATCCGCATTAAGTTTAGCTGTTTTATTTAATTTTTTAAAATATGAAGAGGCTACAAAAAATTATTTGGCTAATTTGAAACTATATAATGAAACCGATGATGAGAAAGAAGTGGAACGATTTAGGAATCAAGCAGAAAGCGATTGGGACGAACATAAAATGTTTAGCGAATTAGCTATAGCCTTTGCTGGTGCCACAGGAACAGGATGGGTTGCAAATAGTATTCATGCATGGATTGTAGGTCCACGTTCTTTTAAAAATCTCTATCAAAAATGGGATCCACAACTTCCAGATACAACTGGATGATCCATGAAATTTCAGCGTGGACATGTTATCATTCTACTCATATGGCTGGTTATAGAATCCTGTACATTACAAAAAAAGGATTTTGATAATCCGGTAGATTTTATCGCAAATGAAGAAAAAGGGATTGGGGCACCCACCCTCGTGTTTTATCCGAAAACCCAATCTAAAACAATTGCTGATTCAATTTTAGTTGGGGCTTTCATCGTATTTAAAGAAGATTCAATGGAATCTTTTTCAGGGATACATTTGCAAATTGAATTTCCGAATAGTTTTCTAGAATTGGATACTATTACACCAGGGCTTTTTATTACAGACACCTTAAAGTCCACCCCTTTATTTACCTATACTTTCGACGGAACCAATACCGTTGATATTTTCGCTTATTTTCTTGATACACTCAAAACGGATTTATTAGGGACGGGACATATTGCCGATTTAGTCTTTAATCCAATAGGAACGGGAAGCGATAGCATTCGATATAACCTAAGTGTTTGCGAAATGATTGACCAGGATGATGCTATTATTGAATTAAAAGGCGATCGTGGAGCTGAGGTAATTATTCAGTGAAACGAATTATTCACATATTGATTATAATTTGTTCAATTCCGTTATTTGGTGAGCAACTTTTTTATGAAGATTTTGGCTCTGGGACTTGGCCTACAAATTGGGAACATGATGGCAATTGGGAAATTAGTAATGTTCAAAACAGTTCTCACGAAGGAAATAATACACCGCCAGCTGCTTGGTTTAGTTGGTCTCCCCAAGTAACTTTTTATGAAGATACCATGACATCCCCCATTATAGATATTCAAGGGAACAATGCTGTTTTAGTCAATTTTTATTTTGCTCTTGATTTCTATTCTCAAGGAGAATTGAACGGTTTAAGAATATCGTATAATGGCGGAGCAGGTTGGACGGATGTCTTAAGCTATAGAATCGGTCCAGGTCTTGAAATTCAGGATAACCCTTGGACAAGTAATGAATCTTTCATGGCTGAGATCACAAGTGGGAGTGATCTTCAAATAAGATGGACAGCTTATGGGGATAATTCTTGGGCTATAGATGGTTGGGCTGTTGATAATATTCAAGTGATTACATTACCAAAACTTACGGATGTTCGGATTGAGGCTATAAGTGATGATCCTACCACAGCAACCGTTGGAAACTATATTGATCTAATATTTACGGGAGATTCAGATTTTGAGGGCAATCCATTTGTTCAAGTTAATGGTAATAGTACAGATATATTTGATTTAGGAAATCGGACTTGGCAGGCACGGTACACAGTTTTAGAAAGTGACCCCGATGGCCCTTTAGAATTCACCATTGATTTTACAGATAATAATGGGACGGATGGAAGTACGGTTCGATCAACAACAGATGGGTCTTATGTAATAGTTGATAATTCTCCGCCACCAAGGTTTAATGTTGGAGCTGTAACAAGCCTTGGCGGAAATAGTGTTGCTGATATATGGAATAGCACCAATACTGATATTCAATTAGAAGTAAATGTCCCTCAAGATTCTGCTGTAACTAGTTTTAATTATTATCAGAGTAACAGCCTGTCTTTTAATGGGGTAAGTGACAAAATGACCATTCCCGGAAATGCTGCATATCAAATAACTAATACACTTACGGTTGAAACTTGGGTAAAACCAAATACTGTCCCTACAGATTATGATGGATTCTTGAATTATGCGTATGATGCAGCGGGAATCCAAGCTGGTTTCGGATTCTCTTTTTATTTAACAGGATGGCGCTTCTTTTTAAAAACAGAAACCAACTCAATTAATTATAGCGGAATGGCAGAAGCGCAAATGCCAATTGGACAATGGACACACATGGCAGCAACCTATGATGGTACACATATAAAATTATACAAGAATGGGACTTTAGTTGATTCTACTGATGCTTCGGGTAATATTCAATGGTCAGGTGTTCCAGCAGAAATGACTTTAGGAAAATTTGATCGGAATGGTTCATCTTTTTATTTTGATGGACAAATTGATGATTTTCGAATTTGGAATGTGGTCCGTACGAAGGAGCAAATTAAAGCTTCTAAGGAAATATATGTTAATGTAGAAGAGCCAGGTTTAGTCGGCTATTGGCAAATGGATGAAGGTTTCGGATCATCCGCCGCCGATTCAACGGTCACTGCAAACCATGGAACGATAAATGGCGCAAGTTGGATAATTGCAGATTCACCCATTGACTTAAAAACGCCAATTTATGATACGGGAGTAATAATTGGATCTTCATTCAAATTAAGAGGGAGAGTTAGTTCTAATGAATTTGAAGGAATTGGTTCAAATGATACGATAACAGTCAGTGATTTTAATTTAGGAACAAAAATAATATCAGCAACTGAAAATGACTTTAGAGCAATCACAGGTTTTGTCCAAGGAGAAACTGCCCAACTCTCGGCATTCCTTTATGATGTAACGGGGAATTTTTCATTGGGAGATACGAGCATAACAAATACAGTTATAGATATGATCGCCAATTCTCCAACGCCGGTTTCCATTTATTCAAATAATACATTTTCACATTTAGCAAAAACAGGAGACGTCGTTACTGTAACTATGTCTTATAATGAAGATGTTGAAACACCAAGTATAACGTTTGATGGAAATAATGCGGATGATGTAACCGATCTTGGTAGTGAACAATTTTCATCAACTTATACCTTAGTTGGAACGGAAGCAGAAGGGAGTTTACCGTTTACGATTTCAACAACTGATTATTTGGGTAACCCTGGTGCCGTTACGGGATCTACTGATGGTACGACAGTTGTATTCGATAATACGACTCCTGTTGTTTCACCAATGACCCTTGTTTCCACGAATGCTGATCCACAATGGGCAATGATTGGTGATACTGTAAAATTGAATTTAAATGGTAATGAAATATTATATGAGACAGTTGTAACACTCGCAGGATCTTCTGTAATACTCTATGATACATCTGATGTTGCATATATTGGCTTAAGTGAATGCGCGGGTGGAGAAGTCATTACCAATAATTTAAAATTATGGTTAGATGCAAATGATGTTGATGGAGATGGCGCATCAGAAGGATTGAATGAATCAACTTTGATTGGAAATGAAGTCTCAATATGGACAGATAAATCTGGAAATGGTTCAGATGTTCTTGAAGTGGCTGGCCAAGGAATCCCGACTTTGGTTCAAAACCATTTTAATGGTCAATCCACTTTACAATTCAACAAGAGTGAAGAAGATGTATTGGTCCATGACTTGGGAATGGATAATTGGACGGCTACTGAATTCACCTTATTTATTGTATTCCAACAAATTGGAACACCACTAGGTTATGATTCATTTTTCTCAAATGGAGATAATAATAATAATGACTATTTTCAAATAACCCATTTAACTAATAACGGGAATTTCAAATTTTTGAGTGGTGGAGATGTTGATTTTGAACCGTGGGATAATGATTTAAAACTCTACGGTGTTATTGCGAATTCCGAGGGGACGTCTACGATTGTGGATGGAAAAGTTGCGAATACTGCTTCAAATTTAAACGGTAGGATTTTTGATAAATATAAAATTAATCGGAATCGTTTAAATTCGCAGTATAATGATTCTTATATATCAGAAGTATTATTGTATGATCGTGAACTCAATGAAACTGAACTCAATAAAACTTATAAATATCTTGGGAATAAATTTGGGCTAACATTTACAGATGATTCAACAATTGTTTATGCGCAAAAAGAAATGAATGGAACGGATCCGGAAGGTAAAATTTCAATTAATATTAATTATAATGATTGTGCAGGAAATGATGCTATTGCTTTAACTGAAACAACTGATGGGAGTTATGTGATTTTTGATATGTCACCCCCAACAGATTTTACAGTGGGATCCGTTTTATCTACAGGTGGAAACAGTGTTATAGATGCATGGAACTCTACCAATACTGGATTGGATGTAACGGTGCCCGTTGATGCTGACACCACCTTAAAAAATGGTTCAATTCAAGTTTGGGCTAAAGCTGGTACGAATGCTTTTGAATTACTAGGTGATGCTTCAACAATTACAGATTCTGAGGTTGGAACGGATAAAGTAATTTCATTTACCCCAGATCAAATAGAAGCAGTTACTGGATTTGCGGAAGAAGATACGCTCACAATAAAAGCAGTCATGAAAGATCGCCCCGGGAATCAAACAACTGGATCTCAAAGCGTGAACCGATTGGTGATAGATCAAGTTCTACCTTCCGTTTTAAGCTCTCATATAGAATCTAATAATGCAGATACTACTAAAGCAAAAGTCGGTGATTCGATAACGCTCACTTTTCAGACGGATGAAATAATCCAAACACCTACATCAACCCTATCCACACAAACGGCGACAGTCTCAGATTTGGGAAGTAATAATTGGTCCAGTATTTATATAATGCAAGAAACGGACACAGAAGGCGTAATCCCATTTACCCTTGATGGCCTCGTGGATGCCCGAGGCAATCCAGCTGACGGATTTACAACAACGTCTGATGGGAGTAATGTTGTTTATGATAGAACAAAGCCAATTCTTAATCCTGTTCAACTTTCTTCAAATAATGATTGGAATCAATATTGGGCTAAAGAAGGTGATTATGGTAGTATCTACTCAAATTCTAATGAAGACCTATTAACACTAGTCTGCAAATTTAATGGTAATACAACAACGGATAATTGGTATAATGCTGATGAATTTGAATTGGGATATACTTTTTCAAGCACAGATATAGAAGGTTTAGTATCGTACGAAATAATTTATTCGGATTCTGCTGGCAATTTTGGAGACACAGTTCTTACGTCCACAAATAACACATTTCTTATTTTTGATAAAACACCTCCCACAGATTTCACAGTGGGTGATGCAGCATCTACTGGAGGAAATATCGTTACGAGTTATTGGAATTCCACCAATACAGGAATAGATATAATTATTCCGATTGAAAGCGATTCAACTCTTGATAGTGGTCGTGTTCAGATTTGGGCAAAGGTGGGTACAAATGCATTTGAAATGTTGGGAGATTCTTCCTTTATCCTTTCGTCAGAGGTAGGGGCCACGAAAACAATGTCTATTCCTGGAGAGTCCGTTCGTGCAATAACTGGGTATACAGAAAATGATACAATATCACTTAAAGCATTTATTTTTGATATTCCAGGAAATGAGACTGTAGGGACTGAAAGCTTATCGAAATTACTTATAGATGAAACACCACCTTCATTAATAAGCGCATCCTATGAATCAAATTTTTCTGATTCTTCTCTGGCTACGGTGGGGCATGTAGTCACTTTGACTTTTGAAACAGATGTAGAAATTCAAACTCCATCAGCAACAATTTCG
>JABHAX010000133.1 GCA_018674095.1 Fidelibacterota bacterium | reverse complement strand
CTCAATTGGTAGAGCAACGGCCTCCAAAGCCGTAGGTTGCAGGTTCAAGTCCTGTCTCTCCTGCAAATTGGATGGCCACCATTGGGTGAGCTCCAAAAATTAAATCTCTTTTAAAGAGTGGTAAGTAAGGAAAATAGAATGATTAATAAACTTCAGCAATTCGGCGCTGATGTACAATTTGAAATGAGTAAAGTCTCCTGGCCAAACTGGGATGAGTTAAAGGGGTCTACCTATGTGGTATTAACTCTATCTCTTATCTTGGTTGTGTTTTTGTTTTTTGTTGATTTTCTTTTATCAAAAATTTTAAATTTCATTTTGTAATCATGAATTGGTATACATTACGCGTTATTTCTGGGAAGGAAAAAAAGATCAAAGAAGCAATTCTTTTCGAAGTGAGTACATCGGAAATGGAAGAGCAGATTAGTGACATTTTAGTCCCCTCTGAAAATATTGTTGAAATGCGAGATGGAAAGAAAAAAATAAAAGAACGTGTTTTTTTTCCTGGTTACTTGTTGGTTCGATTGGATTTAAATAAAGAGACGCGATACCTCCTTGAAAACGTCAATGGTGTGATTTCATTTGTTGGCCCAAAAGGAAAACCTCAAGCATTACGCCCGGAAGAAGCTCAGCGTTTCTTATCCGAATTTGATGGTGGAGACGGTCCGCTTCGTGTTACAGAAGCACCACCTTACAAAGTAGGTGATCCGGTTAAGGTGACGGATGGACCCTTCATGGATTTTTCTGGACTCGTACAGGAAATAAATCATGATAAACAAAAATTAAAGGTTCTGGTGAGTATTTTTGGTCGCCAAACACCGGTTGAGTTAGATTACCTTCAAGTTGAAATGGAAAGTTAAACAAGGTTTAAAATATCATGGCAAAGAAAGTCATCGGATTTATCAAGTTACAAATTCCAGCTGGTAAAGCAAATCCAGCGCCACCTGTTGGCCCTGCATTGGGGCAGCATGGTGTCAATATTATGGATTTTTGTAAATCATTTAATGCGTCGACGCAAGATAAAATGGGAGATGTTATTCCAGTGGAAATCACCGTTTACGCAGATCGTAGTTATACATTCATAACCAAGACACCTCCTGCAGCAAAACTTATTTTAAAAGCTGCGAAAATTAAGAAGGGCTCTGGTGAACCTAATCGTGATAAAGTTGGAACAGTTTCAGAAGCAGACATTCGGTCTATCGCAGAAGTGAAAATGCCTGATTTGAATGCAAATACTGTTGAGCAGGCGATGATGATGATCCGTGGAACATGTGTTTCTATGGGTATTGAAGTAAAAGGATAAGGTAGAAGAATGAGTTTATCAAAAAATATGAAATCTGCAACATCTTCATATGATAAGATGGTGTCCTATTCATTGAAGGATGCGATGGATATGGTGCAAGAATATAAATTTACAAAATTTGACGAAAGTGTTGATCTTGCCATTAATCTTGATGTTGATCCTCGCCACGCAGAAGAAAATATTCGTGTCACGACGCCATTGCCTCATGGGACAGGTAAATCTGTCTCAGTTCTTGTTTTAACGCAAGGGGCTAAAGAGAAAGAAGCGCAAGATGCTGGAGCTGATTTTGTTGGAAATAAAGATTATTTAACAAAGATTAAAAATGGCTGGACTGAAGTTGATAAAATTGTTGCTACACCTGATATGATGGGTGAATTAGGGAAATTGGGAAAGATTCTTGGTCCAAAGGGTTTAATGCCTAATCCTAAAAGTGGCACCGTAACTATGGATGTTGCAAAAGCAGTCAAAGATTTAAAAGCAGGTCAAGTCGAACTGCGTGTTGAAAAGACGGGAATCATTCATGTCTCTTGTGGGAAAGTATCATTTGGAGTAGAAAAATTAACTGAAAATATTCAAACCGTTTATGATACGGTGATGAAGGTTCGGCCAGCTTCAGTGAAAGGACAGTATCTAGAAAAAATGTCTGTTTCATCCACCATGGGTCCTGGCATCCAAATTGACCATACATCTATAAGGTAAACTTATGCCTAATGCAAAAAATATCGCACAACTTAGTGAACTGATTGAAACCTTTTCGAAGGCGAAGGCAGTTTACTTTACATCATATCACGGACTTAGTGTTAGTGATATAACAAAACTTCGAAATGGTTTTTTCAAAGCCAATGTTGATTATAGGGTTGCGAAAAATACATTAATTAAATTAGCTGCAAAGCAAAATGATATTAATGGCCTCGACGAAGTGTTAAAAGGATCCACTGCAATTGCCATCGCTTATGATGAACCAGTTGCACCGGCTAAAGTGATCAAGGAATTCACAAAAGATAACGATTTACCTACGGTAAAGGGAATCTTGTTCGATGGTGAATTTCTACCGGGAGAAGAATTCAAAAAGTTAGCTGACATGCCAAGTAAGGAAGAGTTACTTTCCCAATTGGTTGCAATGCTCAATAGTCCATTGCAAAAGTTGGTCTCAACTTTAAATGCGCCGATGCAGAATACTGTAGGCGTTTTGAATAGTTTAAAAGAACAAAAATCTTAATCTAGAAAACCAGTAAGGAGTTGTCCAAATGGCAGTTACTCGAGCAGACGTTCTCACATATCTTGAAGATTCAAATATGGTGGAAATCTCAGAACTCATCAGTGAAATAGAAGACAAATTTGGTGTAACCGCGGCAGCCCCTGTTGCCATCGCAGCCGCACCGGCTGCTGGTGATGCAGGCGCAGAAGTGAAAACCGAATTTGATGTTATACTTAAAGCACCCGGACAGGCAAAGATCAATGTGATCAAAGCAGTTCGTAGCATTACAGATTTAGGTCTGAAAGAAGCAAAGGAATTAGTTGACTCTGCGCCGAAAGCCGTGAAAGAAGGCATTTCTGAAACAGAAGCTAATGACATTAAAGCACAGCTTGAAGAAGCAGGTGCCGAAGTAGAAGTTGCTTAAAATTAAGCAACTTTATCTCTTCTATTCTTTTTCTAATTAAATACCGGGAGGCTTAATTGGGAGCTTCAACGACACGCTTCGCATCGCGTGAATCTTTTTCTAAGATTCCCGCATTCGTGGATGTACCAGATCTTCTCTCAATACAAACCAAGGCGTATCAGCAATTCTTGCAGGAATGGATTCCGCAAGAAGCGCGTGAGCAAATTGGGCTTGAGGGAGTTTTTAACAACGTATTTCCGATTGAAGATTCACATCGGAATTACATTCTTGAATACAAAACCTATTACCTAGGTCAGCCAAAATACACACCAGACGAATGTATGGATCGTGGCGTTACTTATTCTGCGCCACTGCGAGTTCGTATGGCTTTGCACATTACTGACGAAAATAATAAAAGTGAGTATGCACAAAGTATTGAGCAGGATGTGTATTTTGGAAATATTCCGTACATGACATCGAAAGGTACCTTTATTATTAATGGTGCTGAACGGGTTATTGTATCTCAGCTTCAGCGTTCGCCGGGTGTATTCTTTGATGAATCCATTCATCCGAACGGGACGAAGTTGTTTCAGGCGAGGATCATTCCTGCCCGGGGATCTTGGGTAGATTTCACAACAGATATTAATGACTGTTTATTTGTCATTATAGATCGCCGTAGAAAATTCCCGGTGACCATGTTGTTGAGAGCCTTGGGGTATTCAACAAATACAGACATTTTTAATGCATTTGGTTCAATGAAAACTTTGAATCCCAAAAAAGGAAAATTAGACCAGTATATTGGTGCTACCATTACAGAAGATGTTGTGGACACGCGTACGGGTGAAATTTTCTTTGAAGGGGGGACTGAGTTAACATCAGAGAACGCAGATTCGCTTAAAAAAGCTGGTATAACTAAAATTAGTGTTGTGGATGGAAATAAGAATTTTCATTCAATGTTGCTCTTAAACACGATTGAAAAAGATCCAACGCGAAGCACAGAAGAAGCTTTGGCAATTGTTTATCAATTGATTCGATCTAGTGAGCCACCCAACCTAGAAACGGCACAAAAATTTATTGAGCGAATTTTCTTTAGCCCGAAAAAATATGACCTGGGTCAAGTTGGGCGTTATCGTTTAAACCAACAATTCAATTTGAAAGCGCCTGTTGAAGAAACCGTATTAACGATGGATGATATTATTCAGGTGATTAATTTCTTAATTGATATGAGAAAAGGTGAGCGAGGCGTTGATGATATTGATCATCTAGGTAACCGTCGTGTTAAAACGATTGGTGAGCAGTTGACAAATCAATTCAGCGTTGCTTTAAGTCGAATGACTCGTACTATTCATGAAAGAATGAATTTGAGAGAATCTGAAAGTATTACGCCGCAGGATTTGATTAACTCCCGAGTTGTGACAACTGTGATTAGTACCTTTTTTGGTACATCTCAGCTTTCTCAATTTGGTGACCAAACTAACCCATTAGCTGAAATTACCCATAAAAGACGTATTTCTGCTTTGGGCCCGGGCGGTTTAACGCGTGAACGTGCTGGATTTGAAGTCCGTGACGTTCATTATACTCATTATGGACGACTTTGTCCAATCGAAACTCCAGAAGGTCCAAATATTGGACTGATCTCTTCTTTAGCCATGTTTGCTGAAGTGAATGACCACGGTTTTATTGAATCGCCTTATCGTAAAGTCAGAAAAAATAGTTCAGGATCAATCATAACCAATAAAATTGAATACCTATCTGCTGATGATGAAGATCGAGTTTTGGTATCGCAAGCGTCCACAAAAAGGGATGAATCCGGTATAATAACAGAAGATAAAATCAGAGCTCGGATGAAAGGTGACTTTCCAATTGTAGAGCCGAAAGATGTTGATTTTGTTGAAGTTTCGCCAAACCAGATTCTAAGTGTGGCTGCAGCATTGATCCCTTTCTTAGAGCATGATGATGCAAACCGTGCATTGATGGGTTCAAATATGCAACGCCAAGCCGTTCCATTAATGAAGCCGCAATCACCCATTGTTGGTACAGGTATAGAGGCGAAAGTTGCGGTGGATTCACGTTCCGCACTTGTTTCGCCAGTTGATGGTCGAATTATTTACGTTGATTCTGAAAAAGTTAGAATTAAGCGTAAAGACGTAATGGATTCTTTGGCGCTGTACGAAGGTGAAAATGTCATTGAAATTAAATTTAAAAAATTTCACCGAACGAACCAAAATACAGTTCATAATCAACGTCCGCTGTTAAGTGAAGGCACCCATATTAAAAAAGGTGATGTTATCGCCGATGGCGCTGCAACTCAACTAGGTGAATTAGCCCTTGGATCAAACATCCGAGTTGCATTTATGCCATGGCGCGGATACAACTTTGAAGATGCAATCGTTCTAAGTGAACGATTGGTAAAAGAAGATGTATTTAGTTCCATTCATTGTAATGAAATTGAATTGGAAGTTCGTGACACTAAACGAGGTCAAGAAGAATTAACATCTGAAATCCCAAATGTGAGTGAAGAATCAACGAAAGATCTGGATGAATCCGGAATCATTCGTGTTGGAGCTCGTGTAAAAGAAGGTAATATCCTTATTGGAAAAGTAACACCAAAAGGTGAAACAGATCCAACGCCGGAAGAAAAACTACTTCGCGCAATATTTGGAGAAAAAGCGGGTGAAGTTAAAGATGCATCTAAAAAAGCTGAGCCAGGTATTAAAGGTGTGGTTATTAAAACTCAACTCTTTGAAAAGCAAGCCAAGCGGACCAAGAAAGAGGAACGTGAACAAATTCTTCTTTATCAAAAAAGTGCTTCAGAACAGAAAAAATTATTGAAGCTCTCCCGTGACGAGAAATTGACAAACCTTTTAAAGGATCAAATCTCAAATGGAATTCGTGATTTATCTTCCAGTAAAACATTAATCAAGAAATCCACAAAACTAACTCTTAAAAGATTAACCACTTTTGATATGGAGCGTTTTGCACAAGATGAAGCTTGGGTAGAAGATAAGGCGGCTTGGAAAAAGATTAAAGCTGTCTGGCGTTCCTTTCGAGAAGAATGGGGTGGTATTGAGACTCGACTTGAACGGAAAATATTTAAACTACGTGTTGGAGATGAACTCCAACCCGGCATCCTGAAACTCGCAAAAGTATTTGTCGCACAAAAACGTAAAATTTCTGTAGGTGACAAAATGGCGGGACGTCACGGAAATAAAGGAATTGTTGCAATCATTGTTCCTGAAGAAGATATGCCTTTCATGGAAGACGGATCACCTGTAGATGTTGTCCTGAATCCGTTGGGCGTACCCTCTCGTATGAACTTGGGTCAGTTGTATGAAACGATGTTAGGTTGGGTGGGTGAAATCACCGGCCGAAAGTTTGCAACGCCTGTATTCGATGGTGCAACCCCAGAAGACGTGGCAAATGAATTAAAAGCCGCAGGACTTCCTGCATCTGGAAAAGCTAGACTGATTGATGGTAGAACCGGAGAATATCTAGATAATCCAGTCACCGTTGGAAACATCTATATGATGAAATTAAGTCATATGGTTGATGATAAGATGCATGCACGTTCAACGGGGCCGTACTCACTAATCACGCAGCAGCCTTTGGGCGGTAAAGCGCAATTTGGTGGCCAGCGATTTGGTGAGATGGAGGTCTGGGCACTGCAAGCTTATGGCGCAGCGCACACGCTCCATGAACTTTTAACCGTGAAATCAGATGACGTTGAAGGCCGATCAAGGGTCTATAACTCAATTGTCCGTGGCGAACAAATGCCCGAATTTTCTTCACCTGAATCTTTCAATGTAATGATCAAAGAACTTCAAGGTCTTTGCATTGATGTAGAACTGGATTAACGCAAGGAGTATTTGCTTTGACTTACATCCAATCAAACAGTATTGACACTTCAAAAAAATATAATTCAATAACAATTGGATTAGCGTCTCCGGAATCAATTCTTGCCCGTTCGTACGGGGAAGTTTTAAAACCGGAAACAATTAACTATCGTTCATATAAACCAGAAAAAGATGGTCTTTTTTGTGAAAAGATCTTTGGCCCTGTAAAAGACTATGAATGTCATTGTGGGAAATACAAAGGAATCCGTTATCGTGGAATCATTTGTGACCGTTGTGGTGTTGAAGTCACTCGGAAAAAAGTACGACGAGAAAGAATGGGGCATATCACTCTTGCAGTGCCTGTCGTCCATATCTGGTATCTGAGATCTATTCCAAGTAAAATAAGTTATCTCGCTGGTAAAAGTACAAAAGATCTTGAACGTGTAATCTATTATGAGATGTTCATGATTATTGAACCTGGAGCTAGTGGGCTAGAGCCATTCGAGTTGATTGAAGAAGAAGAATACTTAGATATTGAAGAGCAATTTGGATATATGGCAGTATCTGAGGAAGATAGAGATAATGAGAATTATTTTTATGCGACCATGGGTGGCGAAGCCATGAAAGAAATGCTTTCGAAATTGAACATTATGGAGTTGAAAAACGAACTGGTTGATATTGTTAAGACGTCAAAGTCTAAGCAAAAACGTGCAGATGCTCTTAAGCGTTTAAAAGTTGTAAAATCATTTGTGCCTGATCCAACAAAGAAAAGGTTGAATAAACCTGATTGGATGATTGTGTCTATTTTACCGGTGATTCCACCGGAACTTCGACCTTTGGTTCCTCTTGAAGGTGGTCGATTTGCTGCATCAGATTTAAATGATTTATATCGTCGTATTATTATTCGTAATAATCGATTGAAGCAATTAATGGAAATTAAAGCACCCGACGTTATTTTGAGAAATGAAAAACGGATGCTCCAAGAAGCTGTCGATGCTTTATTTGATAACAATCGTCGTAAAACAGCAATCAGAAGTGGGTCGCGTCGTCCGTTAAAATCTCTGTCTGATATGCTGCGTGGTAAAACAGGTCGTTTTCGTCAGAATCTTCTTGGTAAGCGTGTAGATTATTCGGCTCGTTCAGTTATTGTTGTGGGGCCGAGTTTAAAACTGCATGAATGTGGGATGCCTAAAAATATGGCGCTTGAATTATTCAAACCACATATGATTCATGAATTAATGGCTCGCGGATATACGCAAACACCTCGAAGTGCGAAACTTATGGTGGAAAATCGTGAACCTGTTGTATATAAGGTTTTAGAATATGTTGTTGAGGATCATCCTGTATTGTTGAATCGTGCACCTACACTTCACCGTTTAGGTATTCAAGCATTTCAACCTGTACTGGTAGAAGGAAAAGCTATACAATTGCATCCTTTAGTCTGTTCAGCATTTAATGCTGATTTTGATGGTGATCAGATGGCTGTCCACCTTCCTCTGTCTTTGGAAGCTCAGATGGAAGCACGGATGCTTATGCTTGCAAGTCACAATATTCTTCACCCTGCAAATGGTCAGCCAATTGCTGTTCCGTCTCAGGATATGGTTTTGGGATGTTATTATTTGAGTCTCCCTAAAGAGGGTGATAAAGGTGAAGGGAAATTTTTCTCTTCAATTCAAGAGGGATTACTGGCTTATGAAAACAAAGCAGTGGGTCTTCATGCAATTATTAATGTTCGTCATAATGGTGTTTGGATTAAAAATACTACAGTTGGTCGTGTAATCTTTAATTCAATCTTGCCGGAAGGTTTAGATTTTGTTAATGATCTTATCGATAAGAAAACATTAACGGAAATTGTTAACAATGCTTATATAATTACTGGGAATTACCAAACTGTTCTTTTCTTAGATCGTTTAAAAGAATTGGGTTTTGGAATTGCGACAGTAAGTGGTGTCTCCATTGCAATAAGTGATGTTTTAATTCCGGATCGTAAAGATGAAATTTTGGGTGAAGCTCAAAAAGAAGTGGACGATATTAAAGATAAATTTGATCGCCATATTTTAACGGATGGTGAGCGATATAATAAAGTAATAGATATTTGGACTCATGCAACAAACCGTGTTGCGGGAAGTATGATGGATGCACTTAAAAAAGATCGTAGTGGATTTAATCCCGTTTATATGATGGCAGATTCTGGAGCTCGTGGATCGCAAGATCAGATTAAACAGCTTGCTGGAATGCGTGGATTAATGGCTAAACCACAAAAATCCATGAAGGGAGGTGTAGGTGAAATTATTGAATCACCCATTACATCTAATTTCAAAGAGGGTTTATCCGTATTTGAATATTTTATTTCTACTCACGGTGCTCGAAAAGGTTTGGCAGATACAGCATTGAAAACAGCCGATGCTGGTTATTTAACTCGTCGTTTGGTAGACGTTGCGCAAGATGTTGTCGTTTATATCACGGATTGTGAAACCATTAATGGTATTGCGATTTCTGACCTGAAAGAAGGTGAAGAAATAATTGAAACATTATCAGATCGTATTCTTGGTAGAACGGTACTCGATGATTTCATTATAAAAGGTGATGTAGTTGTAAAAGCCGGTGCATTAATCGAACAAAAAGAAGCAGAAACAATTGAGGACAGTGGTGTAGAAAATATTCAGATTCGTTCAATCTTGACTTGCGAAGCAAAGCGTGGTTGCTGTGCTAAATGTTATGGTTGGGATTTATCAACTCATCAATTGGTTGATATAGGAACAGCCGTAGGTATTCGGGCCGCACAAAGTATTGGTGAGCCAGGAACTCAGTTAACCCTTCGTACTTTTCATATTGGTGGTACTGCTACCCGTATTATTGAGCAATCAGAAATGTTCACAAAAAGGGCTGGAAAAGTAAAATTCTCTGAAAATTATGATTATGCAGATACTATTGATGAGCTTGGAACAAAAGTTCGACGTTGTATGGTGCGACATGCGAAACTCTTTATCTTGAATAAAGAAGGAGTGGAATCAGCATCATTTAACGTACCATATGGATCAACTGTTTTTGTAAATGATGGAGATGATCTTCCAGCAAAAGCAACCTTAATTCAATGGGATCCATATACAGATAGTATTTTGGCTCGTGAAACAGGTTTAGTTGCTCTACAGGACTTTATTGAAGGTGAAACCTATGCTGTTGAGTCAGTTGAAGGTGGAAAGAAGCAAATGGTTGTGGTTGAAGCGAGAAATAGAAAGCTTAGTCCGCATATCGAAATTGTTGACAAAAATGATAAGATTTTAGCTGGTGGAACAATTTTACCTGTTAAAGCAACTTTGGTTGTTAAAAATGGGCAAAAAGTTGAACGCGGTCAAACATTGGTGAAAATTCCAAAAGACATTGGTAAAACACGTGATATTACAGGTGGTTTACCTCGCGTTGCTGAATTGTTCGAATCAAGGAAGCCAAGTAATCCAGCCGTTATGACTGAGATTAATGGTTCAATTCGTTTTGGTGAAACAAGACGTGGAATAAGAAAAATTCATGTGTTGGGCGTTGACGGAGAAGAAAGAACTTATTCTATACCTTACGGTAAACATGTGATTGTCCATGAAGGTGATTTTGTTAATGCCGGGACAAACCTTTGTGAAGGAGCAATATCTCCAGATGATATTCTTCACGTATTGGGACCAGCAGCGGTTCGTGATTACCTTGTGAATGAGATTCAAGAGGTTTACCGTCTTCAAGGCGTAAAAATCAATGATAAACATATTGAAGTTATTGTGAGTCAAATGATGCAGAAAGTAAGCGTTAAAGAAACGGGTGATACATGGTTTCTTGAAGAAGATCGTATCGCCAAACGTGAATTTTTTGCTGAAAACGAACGAATCTCAAAAATGATTATTGTGAATGAAGTTGGTGATTCTGATTTAGAAGCTGACACAATGATTGACAGATCAGAATTTCTAGAGATCAATAAAGAATTGAAAGCAGATGAAAAGGAATTGGCTACCTATCGGAAAACAAAACCTGCAACATTTGAACCAATTTTGATGGGAATAACGCGTGCTTCTTTGAATACTGAAAGTTTCATTTCTGCCGCATCTTTCCAGGAGACGACTCGAGTACTTACTGATGCTTCAACGGCTGGAAAAACAGACTATCTCCAGGGCTTGAAGGAGAATGTAGCTGTTGGGCGATTAATTCCCGCCGGTACAGGAACGCCAGGGATAAATGATATCCTTGTAGGTGTTCATGATACTGATGAAGAAACTGCATCAGAGTTAGGCGATGCAGTCGCATAAAAATAATATGAAAATACTTAAAACAATCATTGTAGTATTTTCTTTTTCATACGTAATTTTATAGGCTTTGGATAAAACGATATGCCGACGATAAACCAATTAATTCGAAAAGGCCGGAAGCGAGTTTTGAAGAAAACGAGCACACCAGCGCTTATGAGTAGCCCCCAGAAACGGGGTGTATGTACTCGTGTTTACACAACAACACCAAAAAAGCCGAATTCTGCATTGCGGAAAGTGGCTCGTGTCCGTTTAACAAACGGAATGGAAGTTGCGGCTTATATCCCAGGTGAAGGCCATAACCTTCAAGAACATAGTATTGTTCTGATTGAAGGGGGACGTGTGAAAGATTTGCCGGGTGTCCGCTATCACGTTGTTCGTGGTACGCTTGATACTGCCGGAGTTAGTGATCGAAAAACCAGTCGCTCCCGTTATGGTGCGAAAAAGCCAAGGTAGTAAGAGCATTTTATGAGACGAAGAAGACCAGAACGCAGAAAGATTTTACCAGATCCAGTTTATAACGATATGCTTGTAGCTAAATTCGTTAATTATGTAATGGAGCAAGGTAAGAAAGGAATTGCTGAAAAAATATTTTATGGTGCGATGGACATAATTAAATCACGTACTAAAACTGATGGTTTAAAAATCTTTGAAAAGGCGATTGAAAATACGTCTCCATCTGTTGAGGTTAAATCTCGCAGAGTAGGTGGGGCAACATATCAAGTTCCGATTGAGGTTCCAAAAAGTCGACGATTTTACTTAGCATCTCATTGGCTTATTAATGCTGCCGTTGGGAGATCGGGGAAACCTATGTCCGATAAATTAGCATCTGAATTGATTTCTGCTGCTAATGGTGAGGGTGGCGCAATTAAGAAAAAAGATGATACTCATCGTATGGCAGATGCAAATAAAGCATTTGCTCATTTTCGTTAAATAATAATTAGATTAGAGAATTTAGTTGAAGCAAACAACATTAGAGCAAGTTAGAAATATTGGCATCATGGCACACATTGATGCTGGTAAGACAACTTTAACCGAACGTGTCCTTTTTTATACTGGACGAACTCATCGCATTGGTGAGGTTCATGATGGTGCAGCAACAATGGATTGGATGGAGCAGGAGCAGGAGCGCGGAATTACAATTACGTCTGCTGCGACAACTTGTCTTTGGGGTGATCATCGTATCAATATTATTGATACACCAGGGCACGTAGATTTTACAGTAGAAGTTGAACGCTCCCTTCGAGTGCTCGATGGAGCTGTAGGTGTATTTTGTGCCGTCGGTGGCGTTGAGCCCCAAAGTGAAACTGTATGGCGTCAAGCTGACAAATATGATGTTCCACGAATCGCATTTGTTAATAAAATGGATCGCGTTGGTGCAGATTTCTTTAATGTTGTAAAAATGATTAAAGACCGTCTTGGTGCCAATCCCTTGCCTCTTGTTATTCCAATTGGTGCGGGGGAAATGTTTACTGGTATTATTGATTTAATGGAAATGAAATCCATTTTATATAATGAAAGCACAATGGGTTCACGATACGAATATGGTGAAATTCCAGCTGATATGCTGGAAGAAGCTGAAAAATGGCGTCATCATTTAATTGAAGAAACGGCATCTTATGATGAGCATTTGATGGAAAAATATTTATCAGATGAGGAAATCTCTGTTGATGAATTAAAAGTTGCAATTAGAAAAGGGTGTTTAGATAATACCTTTATCCCCACATTGTGTGGTTCGGCTTTTAAGAATAAAGGTGTTCAGCGATTATTGGACTCAATTATAAATTTATTACCTTCTCCAGTTGATATTGGTGAAGTAAAAGGGACTGATCCGAGAGACTCTGATGTTGTTATGACCCGTATACCCAGTAATGATGATTCTTTCAGTGCGCTTGCTTTTAAAATAATGACGGATCCATTTGTTGGGAAGCTTACCTACATTAGGGTTTATTCAGGTAGTTTAAAGGCGGGGTCTTATGTATATAACCCAACATCCGGAAAGCGAGAGAGGATAAGTCGTGTATTGCTTATGCATTCGAATAAGCGAGAAGAACGTGATTTTGTATCCACGGGTGAAATTGTAGCTGCTGTCGGTTTAAAAAATGTTAAAACCGGACATACCCTATGCGATGAAAAAAATCAGATTCTATTAGAATCTATGAGTTTTCCTGAGCCTGTTGTTGCTGTTGCTGTAGAACCCGTAAGTAAAGGTGATCAGGATGCACTATCGAAAGGGCTCCAGAAATTAGGCGAAGAAGACCCAACTTTCAGAGTTTCGACTGATGAAGAAACTGCTCAAACAATAATTGCTGGAATGGGTGAACTGCATTTAGAAATCCTAGTAGATCGTTTAAAGCGTGAATTTAAAGTGGAAGCGAATATTGGGCGGCCAATGGTAGCTTATCGCGAAGCAATTACCAAAGCGGTCTCAAATGTTGAAATGAAATTTATTCGCCAGTCTGGTGGTCGTGGTCAATATGGTCATGTGGTGATTAATGTTGAGCCAAATGACCCAGGAAAGGGCTATCATTTTGAAAATAAAATCGTCGGTGGTGTAATTCCTCGTGAATATATCCCATCGGTAGATGCTGGAATGAAAGAAGCCATTAAAAATGGTGTTATTGCTGGATATCCAATCGAAGATATTCGTGTTGAATTAGTCTTTGGGTCTTATCATGATGTTGATTCATCAGAGATGGCATTTAAAATTGCAGGTTCTATGGCTATTAAAGATGCCTGTAGGAAGGCGGCACCAAAATTGATGGAACCCATTATGAAGGTAGAAGTGATTGTCCCTGATGAATATCTTGGCGATGTTATGGGTGATTTAAGTTCTCGTCGTGGAAAAATTGAAGGAATGGAACAGCGTAAAGAAGCCCAAGTTGTTCGGGCCTTTGTGCCGTTAAATAGTATGTTTGGATATGTGACTGATTTGAGGTCAATTACTCAGGGTCGCGCTGTCTTCCATATGGAATTTGCAAAGTATAATCAAGTGCCTACCAATATCGAAACAGAGATATTGGAAAAAGTGCACGGTAAAGTATCGTAATCTAGAAAGTTCGGAGCTCATTATGGCTAAAGAAAAATTTGAAAGAACCAAACCCCACGTGAATATCGGAACGATAGGTCACGTGGATCATGGTAAAACTACCCTTACAGCAGCGATCACAATGGTACAGAGTGCCCGTGGTTTTTCAGAAGCAATGGCGTTT
>JABHAX010000132.1 GCA_018674095.1 Fidelibacterota bacterium | reverse complement strand
TTGTTGAAACGCTATTGATAAAACAGCGGCAGCGGTATAATCACCCACGCCTGGGAGCGCACAAAATTCATTCCAGTTTTTTGGAATTGATCCATCATATTTTTCCATGACTATCTTAATCGCTTTGTGAAAATTTCGGCAGCGGGAATAGTACCCTAAGCCTTCCCATACTTTCAGGAGTTTTTCATCATCTTCAATCGCAACAGAATGAAGAGTCGGGTATTTTTTAACCCATCGTTCAAAGTATGGAATAACTGTTTCAACTTGCGTTTGCTGTAACATGACTTCTGATAACCAGATTTTATATGGATTTTTTATATCGCGAAAAGGTAGAATTCTTTTTTCTCGATTGTACCATTTTAATAATGATGAAGTGAAATTATATATTTGCATTATACAATTTTTTCATCTCTTAAAATAAGTTTAGATAAAATCCAGTGAAGAGATGAAACAAATTCAATAGTTTCATTACGATCCAAGGGGTCCACTTCTTTTTCTATAGCGGCGCCTAATTTTTCAAATTGATTTTCTAAACTAGATTGAACTAAGTCACCTTCAGCTGTCAAAAAAACTTGAATGACTCTTTTGTCGTGGCGAGATGGCTTTCGTGTTACCCAACCTTTTTTCTCCAACCCCATAACAAGCCTAGTAGCTGTACTATTATCAATCCCAACTTTTTTGGAAAGGACAGACATTTCAATCCCGTCATCTGGCATAATAGAAATAGCTATAATTTGTGGAAAAGATGCGCCTGAAATTGAAATATTTTGCCTGTAAAGGCTTTGAAGATCAACTAGAAAAGAAGAAAGTAACTCGCCGTAATTCATATTTGTAAACTACAAATATTATAGCAATAAATAAAAGAGATTCTTGGTTTATTCCGAATATGGGAATTAGAACATCGGCAATGCTTGCAAGCGCATGGCTTGGTTGGATAAAATATATTTTGCCATTCCATCAGTTTGATCATTTCCCATATGTCCTACAATATTCCAATGGTCAACCTGAATAGGTCCCATGGTGTACCATTGTCCTGGAATTAATAAATCATTTTCTTCATAGAGAACGATAGGATCCGCACCATTGACACCTGTAGTTGGGCCAGCCATAGAACAGGTATTTACAATGCCATCATTTTCAAACCATGTTGAATCAGTTTGGGTTCCGTCGGCCCAATACCCAACTCGAGAACCCAGTAGTTTCGATCTAGATCTTGCAAGAATGGATGTACCTTCAATAGGGAAATGGTTTGGTGAATTAATTTTCTTTTCTGTAGTCGATGTACAAATTGAAAAATAAAAAACATCCATATCTGCTTGCAACATCCCATTTAATTCCTGAGCACCCACGATAGAAAGATCCCAAGAGCTCATATTTTTAGATTTCCATGCATGATGGTTTCGCATTCTTTTTACATATCCTGCCCATGATTCATCTTCGCTACGAGAAAAACCCCATTGTTGCAAATCAAATTCATAAAACCGAGTTCCCACCACACCTGCAACCCCTACAAAATATTGCACAAATGGAATTATCTTCGTTACAACATCCGTTAGCGTTGTTCCATTGTGGGGTGTGGATATGGATGTAATACTCCGAACCCAATTTGTATGAGTTTTTCCCAATAAAGGTGAAAATTCCGGCTCACCCGTTTCTGAGTTTCCCACCACTTCCTGAGATAAAAGATACTGAAGCATTCGAGCCGTTTGTCCACCCATACTGTGTCCGATTAAATGAATCGGATGGACTTCATCCCATTCCGGATAAAGAGCATTATAAACTTTTTCTTCCGGTTTTTGGATAATATTAAATTGTTCAGCATGCGCTTTTCCGTAATCAACTTGCCCTCCTTTTAATTGGGTATATACTTCAACAGCTCGTTCCCAATTAGATGATACGGGACCTATAGAAACTGTAAAAACGGTGTGCCCTTCATCTCGAAGCATTTGTGCATAATCTTGTCGTCCACCCCAATACCGATATCCGCCCATTTCATCTTCGCCCCAGCCCATGAATCCATGAACTAAAACGATGGGGTATGTATTTTGAGCAACCAAAAAACAAAACACATAATGTAAAATTATAACAATGAATTTGGCCCAATTCTTCAAAATTTTATCCCAATATCTAAGCCATGAACCGAAACGCCAGACCCAAAAATAAATGCCCCATAATTAATGGATGTAGCACCGGAGATAAACCCAATCCCAAATCCAGATGCGCCAAGTGTTGATCGTAGAAAATCTTGCTTTGTATTATGATCCAATTTCCTGGATGATGTTCCCCAGCGTATTTGGAGTCCGTTTTTCAGTTTAAAATTTCCACCTAAAAACACCTCAGGTTCTGCTGTGTTTTTTTCAAATATAGTATCTAAAAAAAGTGTTAAAGGAAGATGAATTAATTGTTTGGAACCGCTTAGAACCGTTTTGGTTTTGATTGATCCATTGGCCAAAATTTCACCTCCAAACATTTTGCCTACCTGATGAAAAGACACTCCAAATTTTGCCCGAAAACGATGCAAGGTCAATACACTTCCGAATGAGAAAAGAAGCGCTTTTATTTGATGCTCTTTTAAGGTGGATGAAAAATATTGTGCTGTGGTTCCATATCTTATTGGCAATCTGCTCATTGGCTTAGCGAATCCGACTTTTAACCAAGTATCGCCAGATTGATAGGTTCCGGTTGATTGAAAATCCGAGTCATATCCTTCAAAAGTTCCGTAAGAAATATGGCGAACTGAAATTGAACCAACTCCACTTTTCCACGGTAAACTTAAACCGGCATTTTGACTTGTGATAGATGCTGGAAATCGAATAATAGAGGTGGAAAATAGCCGACCCGAATCTGCCACAGCTGGATTTATTTTTGCCGAAATGGGTGATGGATTTAAAAATCCTGCGCCACCTAAACCTAACTCTGCCGATGATGAAAAAACATCAAATGCAGGGAAACCAGTCTCGGCAATTAAACATGAAATAAGAAAAAGAGAAACTGGAAAAAGCTTTTTCATAATATTAGTTGTTGCGAAAAAGTATGAATAATCATTTTTGTAAGGAATCGCGTTAATGAGAGAAATTGTGTTAAAAATATTTGGAAGATTTCCATTATTTCTGACCCCACTTCTTTTCTCCCATCCTAAAGGGGAGCGTTAAAAGAATTATCCCAATATTATTTAATTCTGAAAAAGACATTCTCTTAGCAAAATATGGCGATCTTTTGGACAATAATAACATCAAATCAAACTTAAAGGATCGAAATGGATATTGATCCTGTTTTGTCCGGGTCGGAATTTTTTCTGAAAGTCCATAAAATTGTATTCAATAAATCTGTGGAGTTTTTTACCATTAGGGTCATTAGATTTTAATGATTTAAAGACGATTTGAAACCGGTATTGGTTCCGAAGTTTTTCTAAATAACATGGTGCAGGTCCCAAAATATCCAATCCTTTATATTTCCCGTTTAACGCTTTTGCAATTTTTTCTGATAGCGAATTTACAGCCATTTGATTTTCACCGGTAATTTCTATTTTTGCCAGCCAACTGAAAGGTGGATATTTCAATTCATTCCGCTCACTCAAGGCGATATTGTAATATTTTTTCATGTCCAATTTTGCGGCATTCTTAATTACGGGATTATCTGGAACATAGGTCTGAATCACCACTTCACCTGGTTTATTACTGCGACCAGTACGCCCTGAAGCTTGGTATATTAATTGAAAAATTCTTTCGCCAGCGCGGAAGTCCGGCAAATGAAGCCCAAGGTCTGCATTAATAATTCCTACCAATGTAGCATTTGGGAAATCTAATCCCTTGGCAATCATTTGTGTTCCCAAAAGAATATCCAATTTACCCTCAGAAAAATCTTTTAATAATTGTATAAGTCCTGTGCCTGATTTGGCCGTATCCATATCCAGTCTGCCCAAACGCGCATGTGGAAACATTTCTTCAATAAGCGATTCTACTCGCTGGGTTCCTGTGCCAGAATATTTCATATTGGGGCTTTTACAACTCCCACATGATTCTCGTTGTTTGGTTTCAACATGGCCGCAACAATGACAAATTAGTTGCGATCCTTTGCGATGAAATGTTAAGGCCACTTTGCATTGGGGACACATGACAATCTCCCCACAATCTCCACACCGGACAACGGGTGAATAGCCTCGGCGATTTTGGAGCAAAATAATTTGCTCTTTTTTATTGAGTCGATCTTCTATTTTATCTTGAAGTAATCCTGAAAATATTTGACCGAATTTTCCCGACTCTTCTTGATCACCTAACATATCCACCAAATGAACTTGGGGATACTTTGCGCCACCAAAACGTTCAGGCAAATGGATGTATGTCATTTTTTTATGAAGATGATTATAATAGCTTTCCAAACTGGGTGTTGCGCTGGATAAAACCACAGCGGAGCCTTCATAGGTAGCACGCATGAGAGCCACATCTCGAGCATGGTATCTTGGTGCAGGCGAATCCTGACGAAAAGATGACTCCTGTTCTTCATCAATCACAATGAGACCGAGATTTTTCAGGGGCGAAAACACAGCACTGCGTGCACCAATCACAACTTTAAAGGTTCCTTTGCAAATTTCTTTCCATGTCCAGGAACGTTGCGCTTGGGTGAGTTTTGAATGCCAAAGTGCGATGGTATCACCAAACACAGCCCTAAATCGTCCGGCAATTTGGGGTGTAAGTGAAATCTCAGGGAGTAGAATAATAGCGGTTCGATTTTGATCTAAACAATGACGAACTGCTTCAACATAAATTTCTGTTTTACCACTCCCTGTTACGCCATGAAGCAAAAACGGTGAATATTTTTTTGACTCTAACGCAGAAATAACAGCATCAACTGCAATTTGTTGATGTGAATTAAAATCCACTTTTTTATGGATGGGATCAAACGTAAACCCGGTAACATCCGGTAAGCATGTTTCTTCGAATAAGGTAACGAGCCCCCGATTTTCTAATCCACGACACGTCGTTAACGGATTGGATGCCAAATCTTTCAGAGAAGAAACTTTGAGGGGATTTTCAGCTTTCCAAATTTTTTGATAAAGTTCGTATTGTTTGGGTGCCCGTTTTTTTACTGCTTCTAAATCTTCATCATCCACAATTGGGTTGGTTTGCACCATCCAACTTTTTGGCGGATTGTAACGGGTGGACAAATTTTTTGGTAATACAGCTTTCCCAACTTGTCCCAAGGGTGTTACATAATATTGGCTCATCCATTGAATCAATTTCCAGAGTTCCGGCGTCATAATGGGCAAATCGTCTACTAATCCAGTAATGTCTTTTATCTTACCTTTGAAGGATGATGTTGATTTGAGTCCTGTAACAATTCCATGAATTTTGCGAGGACCAAACTGGACGTTGACACGGGAACCAATTTGCACTTCCTGTGCAAGACCCTTGGGAATCTTATAGGTAAAGGTTTGAAAACCGGAGATAGGGAAGGCAATTTCTGCAAACATAAGCCACAAGTTTATGGGTCAGATTTTAGGTGGGCAATAAAAAACCCCTGCACCCGATATTTAAAATACCAAGTTGCAGGGGTTGAATAAATCAGGTTCAATTTAAGATTTAATCACATAAATCTTTACATCACCATTTAATTCAGATGTGACACGAACCGGCACATGATAGATTCCCAACGCTTTGATGGGCTCTTCCAATATGATAGCATGGCGTTCCACAGTAATCCCTTTTTCTTTAAGAGCTTTGTGGATATCCAATGTTGTAACGGATCCAAACATCTTATCTTCTTCACCCACTTGTGCTTCAATGGTGATTTCAGTTTTAGACAATGTTTCAACCATGGCTCCATCGGCAGCAGCTTCACGAGCTTTCCGTGTTTTTTCAAACTGTTTCCGTTCGTCTGCTACAGCCAAATTCCGTTTGGAAGCGCGAAGGGCCAAGCCTTCCGGGACTAATTTATTCCGGGCATAACCGGGTTTAACATTAACCACATCACCGGCTTCACCGAGACCATGTACATCTTGTAGTAAAATTATTTCCATGATGAATCTCCTTATTCCGCGCTATTTTCGACGTAGGGCATTAAAGCAATGGAACGAGATCGCTTAATGGCTCGAACCAATTTCCGATGCATTTTTGCACTGGAACCTGTAATACGACGCGGCATGATTTTGCCTTGGTCATTCACAAAACGACGCAGGAGTTTTACATCTTTGTAATCAATGTCAGTAATGCCATTTTCTTTAAAATAGCAAAATTTCTTTCTACTTTGGAAAGCCATTATTCAGCCTCCTTTTCTTTAGGTTCTTCTTCTGGACTTTCGCCCGCAACTTCTTTCGGTGTGTCCGCTTCAACTTTTTCATCTGTCGATTCAGTATCATCTGTTTCAACAGACTCAGTTTCTTCTTCAGTGGTTTCAGGCTCCGTTTCTTCAGATGCAATTTCAACCTCTGCTTCTTCCACAGGGGCAGCTTTTTCTGCAACGCTTTCCGTTGTTTTGTCTTCAGCCGGTTCTTCTTTCACTTCTTCAACATATACTTCCGGTTTTTCATCCAAAATGACTGTCATATGACGGAGTACTGTGTTATTCAGTTTCATCCATGTATTGAATTCATTCATTTGATCTTGATCGCCACCTTCAAAATGTAACAATATGTAAGATCCATATTTCTGTTTATCAATTTGATATGCAAGGCGTTTTTTACCCCATACACGATGGTTAATGAGTTTTGATTTTGTTTTCTCTAATTCAGTTCTAATCTCACCCATGGTTTGATCCAGGGCTTCATTTTCTAGATTTGGATTAACTATATAGAGTGTTTCATAATACCGCATAATGACTCCTTATTTCTTACGCAATCAGCGGCGCGATGACCAGTGAAACCACGGACATCAGTTTAATTAAAATATTCAGCGATGGTCCGGAAGTATCCTTGAAGGGATCTCCCACTGTATCTCCAACAACCGCTGCTTTATGTGCTTCAGATCCTTTTCCGATGGTTTCACCATTAATGGTTACGCCTTCTTCGATCATTTTCTTTGCATTGTCCCAAGCACCACCCGCATTAGATTGAAAAATTGCCATGAGCACACCACAAACGGTCACCCCTGCAAGTAATCCACCCAATGTTTCCGGACCAAAAATAAATCCAACAATAACAGGACTTGTTACAGCCAAGATTCCAGGAAGCACCATTTCTTTAATGGCCGATTGTGTTGATATCTCAACGCAACGACCATGTTCTGCTTTACCGAGAGCAATTTCAAAGTCTGAACGTTCTTCATCATTCCAATCTTTCTCATCTTTCCCTTTCATGAGATCTAGCGCTTTCTTCAATTCAGGTATGTCTCTGAATTGTCGGCGGACTTCTTCAATCATTGCCATAGCGGCGCGACCCACAGCTCCCAATGCCATAGAAGAAAATAGAAAGGGTAACATGCCACCAACAAATAATCCAGCCATTACCATGGGTTTGGATATATCGATTGATTCAATTCCAGTCTGCACCATAAAAGCTGCAAATAAGGCTAAGGCTGTCAAAGCAGCGGAGCCAATTGCAAATCCTTTACCAATAGCGGCCGTTGTATTTCCCACTGCATCCAACTTATCCGTTCGCTCACGAACTTCTTTAGGTAATCCAGCCATTTCAGCAATACCACCGGCATTATCTGAAATAGGACCATAGGCATCCACTGCCAATTGAATCCCTGTATTGGCTAACATACCCAACGCAGCCATTGCAATTCCATACAGTCCGGCAAAATAATGAGCACCTACAATTGCAGTTGCTAAAATCAAAATTGGAACTGCAGTGGATTGCATTCCCACGCCCAATCCTGCAATAAGAGTTGTAGCGGGACCGGTCAAAGATTGTTTTACAATAGACATGACTGGAGGGGTTCCCGTTCCAGTATAATGTTCTGTAACCATCCCGATTCCCAATCCAGAAACAAGCCCAATAACGGTTGCATAAAATACGCCCATGCTTGTGAATTTTTCACCAGCTTGCATAAATGATTCTGGTAAGAAAACTTGAATCAAAAAATAGATGACAGCAATCATAATTGCGGAACTTCCAAATTCTCCAATATTCAATGCTTTTTGCGGGTCACCACCTTCTTTCACAGAAACCATAAAGGTTCCTACAATAGAAACAAGAATTCCAGCAGCAGCAATAAATAAAGGAAGGATTACAAAATTAATATCAAATCCGCTCGCGACCAAAATAGATGAACCTAAAACCATAGATCCAACAATAGAGCCCACATAAGATTCAAACAGATCTGCGCCCATACCGGCAACATCACCTACATTATCACCAACATTGTCTGCAATTGTAGCGGGATTTAAAGGATGATCTTCTGGAATTCCAGCTTCAACTTTTCCTACAAGGTCAGCACCCACATCTGCTGCTTTGGTATAAATACCGCCGCCTACGCGAGCAAATAAAGCAATAGAAGAGGCACCTAAGGAAAATCCTGAAATCACATTTAAGACGATGGGCATATTCTCGGCTTCCATGCCATACAGATTTGTATAGTACATGAACAAACCACCCAAACCAAGTACACCAAGACCCACAACACTTAAACCCATAACGGATCCACCCGTAAATGCCACATTAAGAGCAGATGCTAATCCAGTTCTAGCAGCATGAGTGGTACGTGTGTTTGCTTTGGTTGCCACTTTCATGCCAAGATAACCAGCCAATCCGGATGCAACAGCACCCACAACAAATGAAAGTGAAATCAATACGCTGGAATCAGCTCTACCATTATTTGCGATACCAAGTATTACAGCAACTGCTATTACAAAAATAGCAAGAACTCTGTATTCTGCTTTTAAAAAAGCCATAGCACCATCAGCAATACTTTTACCAATAGATTTCATGCGGTCGGTTCCTTCATCCTGGGCTTCAATCCAATTCGTTTTCCAGAATGCGAAAACCATAGCCAATCCACCGGCCCCGATCACATATATTAAATTAGAACTCATAAGTTCAATCTCTCCTCAATTAAGAATTAAAATGATTCATGGTGTGGTTTAATCCTCGCACCAAAAGATTTGATAAAGCTTCTGCACCACGTTTCACCATGGCTTCTACTTCAATTTCATCATCCGAACGAAACGGTTTTAACACAAATTTTTCTGCAGGACGCATATTTTCATCTGTGCCAATACCAAGTCGGATTCTGGGAAATTGATCTGACTCAAGTTGATAAATGATATTCTCCATCCCACGGTGACAGCCATCGCCGCCTTTGGGACGAATCCGGATTGACCCTAACGGCAAATCCACATCATCCACAACCACATGAATGTCAGAGGGCAAAAGATTCCAACGATTTGCCACATCTTTTACAGCGTTTCCGCTTCGATTCATACCGGTTGTCGGTTTTACCAACAAAACTTCTCGCCGCTGATGTTGTGCAAAAACGTAATTCCCTTTTCCGGGTTTGAAGGATAATTTTTGTCGGCGAGCAAATTCGTCCACCACCCAAAATCCTGCATTATGTTTTGTATTTGCATAAGTATCGCCGGTATTGCCCAGACCAATAAAGGCGATCATGATTCTTTGGAATCACCTCCTGCTTCATCAGAATCACTGCCTTCTTCTGTGGTTTCTTCACCTTCAACGCCTTCTTCATCTCCAATGTCTTCAACTTCAGGTTCTTCTTCAGCAGCAGGCATATGGATGGATACTACATTTATGTCTTGCGCTGATAAAATTTCAATATCATCATTATCAAGAGAAATGTCCGCAACACTTTTTGATGAATTCATTTCAAGATCTTCGATATTTAATAGAATATTTTCCGGTACGTCCGTTGGAAAACAACTAATCTCAATCTGGTTCATGGCTTGGGATAATATACCCCCTTCCTTAACACCATCGGATTCTCCAACCAACACCAATGGAACAGAAATAGTCATTTTCTCAGATCTGCGAACACGCATAAGATCAATGTGAATAACTTCATCCGTCACTGGATGATACTGCAATTCTTTAATCATGGTGAATTGTGTGTCACCCTTTTGTTCAATTTCATAAATGCGTTGTCCAGATTGGAGCGCATGAAATAAAACCATTTTATCCACAGATATATTTACATTCGCTTCTCCCGCATAATAGAGTACGCCAGGGACGATTCCTTCCCGACGAAGTGCTTTGGAGCCTTTTGTCCGGATTTGGGTTCTATCTGTAATATCTAATTTGTAATACGATGATGCCATCGTCTTGTCTCCTTTTTAAAATTCGAACAAAGCGCTAACCGATTCTCCATTATGGATTCGGATCACCGCTTCGCCAAAAACGTTTCCTACAGATACAATTTCCATTTTATCAATTTGTTTTTCCTTTGGAATTTCAATTGTATCTGTCACAATAATTTTTTTAATATTCGACTCATTTAGTCGCTCGATCGCTGGTCCAGATAATACGCCATGGGTAGCAACGGCTGTTACAGATGTTGCCCCTTTTGCAAGAGCAGCTTCTGCTGCATTTACAGTTGTTCCGGCTGTATCTATCATATCATCAATAATAAGAACATCCAGTCCTTTAAGATCACCAATTAAATGGCTGACTTCTGCCTGATTTGGTGCGTAACGCCGTTTATCAATCAAAGCAAAATGCATCTCTAAATGTTTTGCATACCCTTGACTCATTTTTGCAGACCCAATATCTGGTGCCAAAACCACGGAATTTTTAGGATCTAATCCTACTTTCTTAATGGCGCCTAATAAAACCATCCTGCTATATAAATGATCAAATGGGATTTTTGCAAATCCCTGGATCTGGGTAGAATGTAGATCCATTGTAATAATTCGATTCGCACCCATGACAGTAAAAATATCAATCATCACACGAGAGGAAATGGGAACGCGAGGTTGATCTTTCCTATCTTGTCGTCCATATCCAAAATAAGGCATAACCACAGTTACTCGCTCAGCAGATGCCCTAACTGCAGCATCAACCATTAATGCCAATTCCAGAATATTTTCAGAAGGTCCATTCGTTGACTGAATCAAAAATACATCTTGTCCCCGAATATTTTCTTCGAATTTGACCCACAATTCACCATCGGAGAAAGTCTGGATAGTAATCTCACCCAATTCACGTCCAAGCGAATTTGCAATCTTTTTGGCCAAGGCAGGGTTACTGCGACCACCGAAAATTTTAAGTTTATTTTGCATAATTTTCTCTATGAATGAAATGATGCTGGGGCGTAGGGAGTCGAACCCCAACTGTCTGGACCAAAACCAGATGTACTACCATTATACTACGCCCCAATAACTTTTCGTTATTACAAGCTAGAGATTTGAATAAGTTATAAATGTGTTGTAATGGGAGAAAATTTGCGACTTAGCCAATTTAGCATCGACTTCTTCGTCAAAAATTCCATACACAGTCGAGCCTGAGCCCGACAAACTGGCGAAACGAGCCCCATGGGCCCGAAGCGAATTCTTTATATGTCCAATCTCTGGATATGCTGGAACAACGATTGCTTCAAAATCATTCTCAAAAAGCTCAAAAGGAATATTTACCTTTTGTATAAAGCCGGTAAAATTAACCAAGTCTTTTGGTTTGTCCAAAATGTTTTTAACCTGACCATAAGCCCATTTTGTATCAATATATAAATCCGGCACCACACATAAAAAACAACCATCAATCCTAGGTTTAAGTGGTTTTAAAACCTCCCCTATTCCGTCGCCTGATTGAAGTCCTCCTCGAATAAAAAATGGAACATCCGCCCCTAAATCAACACTCAATGATTCCAATTCATCATCGCTTAGGTCCAATTCATAAAGCTGGCGAAGACCTTTTAAAACTGTAGCAGCATTAGATGAACCGCCGCCTAATCCGCCACCGGCGGGAATCCTTTTTTCTAACTGAATAGAAATACCACCAATCCCAAAAACATCCCCCATTTTTCGCCACGCCTTCACGCATAAGTTTGAATCATCATTTTTAAGCCAATCCACATTGGATGAAAATCCACAGCCAGATTCCCGTTTCTCTAAAGTGATTATATCGTGAAAATCCAACTCCTGGAAAAGGGTATGAATTGTGTGATAGCCATCCGGGCGACGGTCTCTAATTTGGAGACCAATATTTACCTTGGCTTTAGATTTTAAGAGCAACAGTCGTTATTGTTTTTACAAATCGTCGCAATCGCCTGGACTGCCCATCCGGAGCCATCGCCCACAAATCCGAGAGAATCTGTGGTTGTGGCTTTCACCGACACTTGTGATTCATCAACTTGCATTGAATAGGCCAGATTATTTTTCATTTGAGAAATTAATTCTGACAATTTCGGTTTTTGAAGAATAATGATAGCATCCACATTATTGATTTCAAATCCAGCTTCGCGAACTCGTTTAACCGCATCGGCTAAAAAGTGACTGCTGGGAGCGCCTTTCCAAGTATCATCCTCGCTGGGGAAAAATTGGCCAATATCACCAAGTCCAGCCGCACCCAAAAGCGCATCCACCACAGCATGAAACAGGGCATCGCCGTCAGAATGCCCCACAGAACCAAAGGTCGAAGCAATTTGCACACCGCCGATAATAAAGGTTTCACCCTCTGCTAATTGATGAACATCGTAGCCAATTCCTGTCCTAATCATTTTTTAAATTTCCTTGAGCCTGTTGATGCAAAATGGCTTCCGCTCTCATCCAATCACCCGGTTTTGTAATTTTAAAATTATTCGAATCACCTTCCACCAGTTTTATGTTATATCCCATAGCTTCCATGATGGCTGATTCATCCGTTCCTGTTAATTGGTTTGTTTCGGCATTGTCCAATGCCAATAATAATTTTTCTTTATTGAATGTTTGAGGGGTTTGGGCCAACCAAATATTTTCCCGGGCTATGGTTTTTTCTACGGTTCTGTTTTTTGAATATTTCACCGTATCCTGACTTTGAATCGCCACAACAGATCCATCAGCATTTTCGCAGGCAGAAATGGATTTTTGAATAAGATCTTCAGTTACAAAAGGTCGGGCCGCATCGTGGATACAGACCAAAGTTGAATTAGAATCGGACGCATCCACACCATTTTTCACAGAATCCTGCCGAAGTTTGCCGCCTGCTACAACTTTTACCGACTTCCCTGCGGATATAGATAAAACGTCTCGGAATGTTGCATCCAGATCATCTTGATGGACAACAACTACAATCTCGTGGATATTCTTAGACTGCAGAAATGGTTTTAATGTGTGAAAAAGGAGTGGTCTGCCGACCAACAATTTGAATTGTTTTACTTCGCCAAACCGTTCACCAGAACCGGCAGCAGGAATGATGGCCGATACGTTCATATTACATCCAGTTTAGTATCAAATAATGATCATGGCATCGCCATAACTCAAAAAGCGATAATCTTCTCTCTTGGCTTCCAAATACGCTTTTTTTACAAGTTTCCGATCGGCAAATGAACTGACCATCATAAATAAAGTAGATTGAGGTGTATGAAAATTGGTAATCATTTTATCCACCATTTTAAATTTGTAAGGTGGGTAAATGAATTTATCAGTCCACCCTCGTTTTGGTGTAACCTGAAATCCTGAAATGGCAATAGTTTCCAATGCACGAACGGTGGATGTTCCTACTGCAATAATCCGGCGATGTCGTTTTCGGGCCTGGTTTATTGCCATGGATGTTTTGGGTGAAACTTCAAAATATTCAGAATCCATTTGATGGCGATTTAAATCTTCTACCTGAACCGGACGAAAGGTTCCCAACCCAATATGAAGAGTTACCGTTTCTAGCTTTATCCCTTTTTCTTGTATTTTTTTAAGAAGCCCCTCTGTAAAATGGAGACCAGCAGTTGGGGCTGCCACAGCACCACGACTAGAGGCATAAACAGTTTGGTATCTTTTTTTATCATTCGAATCTGCATCCCGATTGATATAGGGCGGAAGGGGTGATGTACCAATTCTATCTATCATTTTGTGGAAATTGTCTCCTTCATATTCAAAACGAACCACGCGACCACCCGAAACAGTATTGTCAATTACATCACATTGTAGTTTTTTTGTAAAAACGAGTTTATTTCCGATACGCACTTTT
>JABHAX010000131.1 GCA_018674095.1 Fidelibacterota bacterium | reverse complement strand
CTTTAGATCGAGGAGATATCAATCAAATGAATACAGGAGGAAAAATGCCATTATGGATTGTAGGCACCTGTTCATTCGGCCATTTTGACGACCCACTCACTGAATCCTTCGCAGAAGAATTGATTCGTGAGCCTATGGATGCAGCATCTATGGTGATTTCGACTTCGCGAAAAATTTCAGTTAGTGGAAATTCAAGATATACGAGGGAATTATTTGAAACAATTTTTGAAAATGATCAAGTGACAGATTCTCCTGCTGGGATAGTCTTACAAATTGTTAAAGACGGAGCATCAGAAGGGCAATATTTCCATTTATTTGGTGACCCAGCTATGCTAATTCCAATTCCAAACAAGACCATAACAATTTCGGATGTCTCTCCAGACACATTGGAGACTCTTGGTATTGCAACTTTCAATGGAACTCAAACAGAAATACCCGGATTCGGAAATGGGTATATTACCTTAATAGATGCAAATCGCAGCGTGACAAGAGAATACCAAATAAGTTCCGAGACTCATTCTTTATCTTACACCCTTCCCGGAGCCACATTGTTTCGTGGACAATTCTCTTTTAGTGGTGGAAATTTTTCCAGTGACATACGAATCCCCCAAGATATCTCCTATTCGACTGATCCAGCACGCCTTATGATCTATGTTCACGATAATGAAAAAGAAGCAATTGGCGTTATGGGCGAAATACAATTAACGGGTGGCGAGGGGACTAATGATTCTTTCGGACCACAGATCTCATTTGAGACCATTTCCGGACAAAAATTGGAAAATGGTGATCACTTTTCCGAAAGTGAAGATCTGATTATTCGATTTTCAGACCCATTAGGAATAAACTTGACCAATGAATCGGGACACGAAATACAGGTGACAGATTTAGAGACCGGCAACTCTGAAACCATTACCCAGGATTTTTATTACGACCAAAATAGTATTATTACCGGTACAGTTACTTTCAATAGATCTACAGATAATGATATGAATATCAGAGTGAAAGCTTGGGATAGCGCCAACAATCCATCTGAAAAAGTGATTCGTCTTTCCAGAACTGTTAATAACGAGTTCAGGATCTATAATGCTTATAATTATCCAAACCCATTCTCTACATTTACACAATTTGCTTTCGAAATAACACAAAATGCAGATATAAAATTGGACGTTTATACACTTGGGGGACGTCGAATTAAATCCTTTGATCAAAGTAACATTTCGCCCGGATACCATACCATAGAATGGGATGGGATGGACACTTATGGCGGACAAATTGCAAATGGAGTTTATTTATTTCGACTGAAGGCCATTGGAGATGAAACTACTGAAACCTATATTGGTCGCTGTGCAAAATACCAATAAAAACATACTATGAATTTGAAACCCCTTATACTTGCATCCGCATCTCCTCGTCGAGAACAACTCATGAATCAAATTGGGTTGGAATTTTCCGTGATTCCAAGTGATGTGATAGAGGATTTTTCATTGGCTCTTCCACCAGAGGCATTTACGGAACACTGGGCTAGGGAAAAAGCAAAATACGTAGCAGAAAATAATCCTGATACTATGGTGATTGGTGCAGATACAATTGTGGTTTTGGATGAAAAGATTCTTGGAAAACCCAAAAATATAATGGATAGTTTTTCTATGCTTCAGTCAATGTCTGGGCGTACTCATGAAGTGATCACTGGTATGTCGTTTCTAAACATAAGTTTTGGAATTGACTTTACTTTTAATGAGCGAACATTTGTTTCATTTAAAACTTTAAGTGATTCTGATATTCATTATTATATTGATAATTATAATCCGCTAGATAAAGCCGGAAGCTATGGAATCCAAGATTGGTTTTCTGTACATATTCGACAAATTGAAGGGTGCTATTTTAACGTGATGGGGTTGCCGCTTTCATCCTTCTTTTCTCATTATCGTAGCCTTACAAATTATTTAAATAAGCCATGATCCATATTACAGATTCCATCACTATTAATGATGATCAAATTGACTTTAAAGCAGTTCGATCTTCTGGACCTGGTGGCCAACATGTGAATAAAGTCTCTACTGCCATTT
>JABHAX010000130.1 GCA_018674095.1 Fidelibacterota bacterium | reverse complement strand
TTTTTAAATTGAATAATACTTTTTTTTGACTTTCCGGAATTTGGTGTGGCTGAAATTCAATCAACATGTATTTCCCATTCCCAATCGTTGCCAATTTACAATCAACCAAATCCATCAAATTTGGTAAAAAAAATACTTCAGCCCCAACATGAATCGTGATAGGTATGGAAGCATTATCGAGCGAAAGTTGTAATTTTTTTGTTTCATCAAAAATGCGATCATAGGAAATATCATCCGTTTCAACTTTTGGATGCTGATAATGGACTGTATTTACCACATCTGTTATTCCTTGATCTGCTGCATGTCTAAGCATTGATAATGACATCTCTAATGACTTTGATCCATCATCTACAGCCGGCAGCACATGATTATGAAAATCAATCAAATCTGTCAATTAAGTGGCTTCTTTTTTCATCTTATTATTTTTTTTCTGTGGCACCAGACAAGGCTCCGCCCCGTCAGTCACATGAACTGAAAAGGCTAATAATCTATTATTCCCAAAAATAATGGGAAATTTACTGTCCGTTAGTCATCCCTATTTACGGTACGCCAAATCATTTTTTCCACAACTGGAATTGCATTTTTCCACGTGAAATGAATCTGTTCATTGGACAAAGCATATACTCTAAATATTTCATCAATAAATGTTGGACTTACAAAGTCAATAGATTGAAAATCTATACAAACTTCTTCGAATAAATTGACACCACGCAATACATCATGCGCCTGAGAACGAGACATTAATTTTTCACCATTTTTTAATAATAATGTAATGGGTAAAATAGTTCGATTGAATCTATGAGACTCCATATCTACTGAATATTCATCCAATTCTGAATAAAAATCTTTTTTGGAGTTTGAGCTTATAAATAACATTATTTTTGTTCCTGGTTTCTCATCACATTCATTGAGCTCCCATTCTGGTCGCCCTTCTTTTCTAGTAAGACATAGGCCGTTGGCTTGAATTTTACAAATATCAAATAATCGGAGAATAAAGAATAGACTTTCTCCTAAATATTTATCTGGAGCAACCGTCGTTTTCCCTTTTACTAAGTTGAATACGGCCTGCCAATTAGATGATAACCCATATACATCTTTAATATTTTCAAAACATCCAATTCCATCATCCTGGATCGTAATTTGAATTAATTGGGATGTTTGCTTAAACCCGATTGTTGCATGATGTGCATTCGAATGTGAAAGAATATTATTAAATGCATTTGAAAATCCATATTCGCAAATGGTTGTAATATTTTTAGGTAGTTGATTTAGATAGGGGAAAATATATTTTACACCGATATCATTTTCATTTATAGAATCTGAAATTGGAATCAACTTAGAAAAATCGATAGTTGGAATAATTTCATAATACCGATCTTTTGTTTTACCATGTACAGCTACTTTCCCATCATGTATAAGGGAATTTAGATGGCGTAATATGCCTTGCCGAGAAATTCCAAACTTGCGGATGGATGCTCTTACAATGTCTTTCTGATGCTCTGAAAGGTTATCTAGAATAAATTTTCTTATTTGAGTGGACTGCATTCTAGGATTAATCTAAAATCATTATCAACAAAATGCTATATTTTTATAAACAAATTATTTTTTATTATCAACAAAACAGATATATTTATCTTCTATAAATAAAAGTTATAACCATTAAATTAACACTCTTAATTTTAGATAGAATATGAAACACTGGATTGCTATATACACAAAGCCAAGACATGAAAAAACCACTGCGTTGGCATTGGAGGAAAAAGGATTTAAGACTTATCTCCCAATTGTAAAAGAACGCCGTAAGTGGAGTGATAGGAAGAAATGGGTTGAATTTCCATTGTTCAAATCTTATTTATTTGTACAATGTGAATTAAAGGAAGGCCTATTTGTATTACAAACAACTGGTGTGGTAAAACTCATTAAGTTTGGTGAAGAAATTGCTATTGTGAGCCCTAGGGTGATTGAAAGCCTTCGTCTTTTGATCGAAGGTGGGTATACACCAGAACCATTGGACTATTTTATTCAAGGGGATAAAGTTGAAGTCAGAGAAGGCGCCATGAAAGGGATTGAAGGTGAAGTCATTCGAATTGACAAAGAAGACCGATTATTAGTTCGAGTGGATGCCATTCAACATTCTGTTTCTGTCTCTATTCATAGGGGTTATTTAAAGTCTGTCAAATCATCTTAACACCATGATGGTGTTATATTTGCATTTACCGACTTTTTGAAATGGCGGGAACGCCTGGGAATCGAACCCGGGAAACCTATAGCAATAACTGCATTTACGGGATAGCGTGACCATATCGTGACCAATCTAACATCGAGAAATAAGTTTCTTCACCCTTTGAATTTACCCCACCTCCATTTTTTTACAAAGAGATGGAAAACAAAAAACCCCGAATGTGGGGCTTTTTAATAACAATTACACTTTTACACCTAATCACAATTCTCAGTATTCTGATTACCAATATTTTCTTCTATACAGCTTGGATATGGTGGACACAGATTGTTGTGATCAATTTTGAAATACCAATGTTGGGTGAAATCTAGAGTTAGATTACAAATACTTTCATCTACTCCTGTAAAAATATTCCGATTCAAAAATAGTTTAACTAAATTAGTTAAATCACCAATCGAAGTTGGTATTTCTCCTGTGAGTTGGTTCCATGATAAATCCAATCCACCTAAATTCGTCAGATTTCCTATCTCTGGTGGTATTTCTCCTGTGAGTTGATTCTCTGCCAAAGACAATCCTTCAAGATTAGTGAGGTTTGTAATTTCCGATGGTATCTCCCCTGTGAGTTGATTATTTTCTAACGACAATTCATTTAAATTGGTTAGATTGCCAATGGAGGATGGTATCTCCCCTGTGAATTGATTATCCCTTAAAACTAACTTGGTTAAATTGGTCAAATTCCCAATCTCTGATGGAATGGGCTCTGTGATTTGATTGCCACCTATACTCAATGTATTCAAATTATATAATCCTAAAATTTCATTAGGAATAGATGTTAATTTATTACTTCCTAAATGTAATTCAGTTAGAGTGGTTAGATTCCCTATTTCTGGAGGAATCGTACTTAATTGGTGACCATTAAGATTTAAAATTTCTAAGTTGGTTAAATTGCCAATTTCTGATGGAAGAGATGTGATCGCACCGTCATAAAAATCTAAGTTTAATTCTGTTAGAACAGAAAGATTCCCAATTTCGGGAGGAATTTCACCTGAAAAATTATTACCACTAAGCATAAGTGTTTCAAGGTGAACCAGATTCCCAATTTCTGGTGGAAGAGATCCTGTTAGAGATGTATTCCACAATTCTAAATGAGTCAGATTTGTAAGATTTCCAATTTCTGGTGGGATTGATCCATCTAGTGGCGAATGTTCAACAATGAGTTCAGTAAGATTTACTAATTCTCCGATGGCTGCTGGTATTGGACCTCTGGGATGAGGGCCTAACCAAGACCAGCCGGGTTCATTATGATGAATGCTAGTTGTTTCTTCGATATTACGGCAATGACCCCATATATTGACTTCACCATCTCCGCATGGATCTAAATATAATGGCATGATATTACTCACTGCTTCTTGGCCAAACTCAGCAAATACATTGACTTGGTAGAACATTGTTTCGCTACCACCATATTGATCTTCTAATATTGAAACTGTGATGGTCGTATCCGATCCACTAACCCCAACATACCAATAGCGAGTAAATCCAGAAGTAATATTAGCAGATGTCGATTCAAAAAGTTGGTAATATTCATTCCCTAGCGCTGTAGAGCGAGACCATGTGATTGTGATAGAGTCATTTTCCACAGTAATTGGTTGCAATGTTAACACTGGGTCACCTATAGGCTCATTATATGATGCTTCTCCAATATTTGTAAAACCCAATGTACTCTTTACCTCTACCCAGAACCAATTCCTATCAATTGGCGGCATGGCATCCCAAATATTTACGGCATGGGATGTAGTAGTCCTATCTGATATAGTATCGATTGCAGTTCTTTCACCGTGCCCGTTCCAATTATTTACCCAGTGAATTATATATTCTTGAAAATTCGTATCAGCTGATTCTTCCCATTGTACAATATATTCATGCCCTTCATTCCAAACATATTGAACAGAAGTAACATTAACGGATTCGGGCCTATTATCAATATATACTGGGTAGAGATGAATATCTTTATCATTTTGCCCATCATATGCTCTTGCAGAAAATGAAGCTCCAACATATTCATATTCAGTGGAATTCCATTCATATTCATATGGTTCTTCCATATCTGTAAAAAGAGAGTCATCTTCAAGAATAGTTTCACCATCAATCTCATAGAGATGATGTAATTTGAATTCAACTTTAGTTATTTCATAATCATCTTGTGCTTCAACTCTAAGGGTAATAATACCACCTAGGGTATCATTAGGATTTGGACTGGTAAATTGTATACTTGGTTCTGTTGTATCGAAAATACAACTCCCATCATCGTTAGTGGCGGTACTATCATAGTTTACTGCGTTTTCATTGTTACAGCCACAAACTGCACTACCACCAGGTTCTCCTGTACAATCTTCTGGCGGTTCTTCACAACTCCAGTAAAGCAAAGCGGATAATATGAGTATTGGATATAAGTATCTCATTGATTTTTCTCCTTACCAGTTAATATTTCCATCTGGATCAGTTTTAAATAAATACCTATCTCCAGAATAAAGTATGATAAAACCACCATCCTTTGTTTGTCTCACAACATTCCCAGCTATGGACTGAGAGTTATGTTGGCTCCCCGGACGGTTCCAAATTATATTTCCTTCAGAATCTGTTCTTGCAAATTTAGCAAGGCTTGAGTGCCAGGGATGAACGGCTGCAAAACCGCCATCATTTGTACCACAAATTCCTGATTGGTAAACATTTGTGCCATTAATTTCAGGTACTTCCCATAGAATGTTTCCATTTGAATCAACTTTTCTTAAAAAGTTAGATAACCATCCGATTTCATCGTTACCATGTACATAAGCATTCGATTCGGGACTTCCGTTAATTATTTCCCAAACTGTACTGTCTCCTTCCGTACTCCACTTTTTAAGCCATCCTACCCATTCACTAGCATATGTTCCGCCCGCAAGGATCAACGATCCATCTGATAATTCATGGATCGTTTTACCTATCCTTTGAACACTCCCATAAACACCCTCATAGTGATTTAACCATATTAATTGTCCGGAATAATTAAATTTTGCAAAGGCGGCATCAGGGTACCTGTGTCCTATCGTTATATATCCGTCCCCAACATCTTCTACATGCTTTGCATAACCTGGTTGCCCTGTTGCTTCGAATTGATGATGCCATTCCAGATTGCATTCTGAATCAATTTTCATGATCCACGGCCTGCCTCCGATAATAAACCCACCATCTGAAGTTAATCTAATGCTACTTCCGTAAGTAGTTGAATCAATTGATGATTCAAAAAACTGATTACCAAGTGAATCAAGTTTAAGTATCCCGGCCTGATTGTCAACACTACCCGTCAAAACATACGTACCATCATCTAACTGTATAATGTCATTCATCGTTCTGTCTAACCTAATTTTAAATGTAATAAATGATGTTAGGTGTTTAATATTACTGATTGATGACAAGCCAAAAATATCAGTGGTCTTTAATTGATAATATAATTTTTGATTATGCTCAACATTTAATAAAACTTGATTTGAATCTTGATTCTGCGTTGTATAAACGAGTGAAGCACCACTCATTGTACTATCTAATGATTCATATAATTCATAAGAATAAAAATCGTCTTCGTTATTTATAGACCACCCAATATTTGCATTAATATTATCGTAATCTATATCATATAAATTTGGCTGATTTGGCGGCTGATTTACCCAAGTATCTTTAACATAACCCGTATCTGAATAACCCCAATAATCAGTCGCTACTAATCTCCAATAATTTTCAATATTCAAATTCACTTCATCTAAATCGAAGCTATAATAGGTAATATTGTAATCCTTGATCTCAGCTACCGATGTAAAATTGTAAGAGCTGTCTGCTCTTAATAATTCGTAGGAATAAAAATCATTGTCAGTAAACATACTCCAATTTACAGTCACAAAATCATTTGGTGGAACTGGTAGCCATGGAATATAGACGGAATTAATAGTGGGATTGTAGTTCATACCATTGATTTCATTTGTCATTCCATTCCCAATGGATGTCTGTCCCAAACTGTCTGAAACTTCTACCCAGTACCAGTTCTCTAGATTGGGATTAAAATCAGTTATTGAATATGAGTTTATTGTCCTATCTGTTATGGTAGTGACAGATGTTTGAACTCCACTTTCTGATGAAGAATACAGCAAATTATAATGTTGAAAATCATCATCTATGGATTCATTCCAAATAATGGTCATTTCTGTTGTATCATAGGTAACAGAAGTAATATTTACAGTAGCAGGTTCCGAATCACTTTCATTTCTCATGCCCCAACCAATACTACTTAATCCTAGAGTGTCAGTCACTTGCACCCAGAACCAGTTCTCTACTGTTGGGTCAAACTCTGTAATAGCATGGGATGTGGTTGATCTATCTGTGTAGGTGGCAATTGTTCCCTTTTCTCCTTCTTCCTCTTGCGAATACAATACGTTATAATCTTTGAAATTTTCTTCAGAGTATTCTTCCCAAGTAATGGTCATTTCTGTTAAGGTATACGTCACTGAAGTAGGACCCCATTCACCGGGGCCCGCATCAGAATTATCTACCGTGAAATTAGCTTCATCTGAACCCTGGTTATCAGAGTTATCATATGCAACAACTCTCACAATATGGTCAGAACCATTTTCGTATTGAACAGTGTTCCACTTATATATATAAACATTCTGATAACTAGGTGAACCAGTCTCTGTATGAACCAGTTCACCATCAATATAAAACTCTAACTTGCTGATTTCTTCGTTATCATCAGCTTCAACGGCGATGTCGGCAATTTCAAAAACTACATCATCAGGAATCAAAATATTGACCTCGGGAGGAGATGTATCCTGTTCTTCACATCCCCAAAAGCCTATTAACAAAATTGGTAATAAATATTTTTTCATAATAATCTCCTTATCCAAATCTACACATCATCCCACAAATAAAAAACATCACGAATGTGGGGCTTGAAACTAATGGGATGTCTTATCCCAAACAGACCACATAGACCAAGCAACCAATAAGAACAGAAATACTCCTACTAAGTATCCTTGGTATTTTGGTGGAATTTTATCCCATAGTTTTTTCATAATA
>JABHAX010000129.1 GCA_018674095.1 Fidelibacterota bacterium | reverse complement strand
CAGAGCCACCAATAAGAAATTCATATATCGTTTTCAAAAAATTGAAGAAGAATTGGAAGCGAAAGGAAAAAAGTTGGAAGAATCTACCTTAGAAGAAATGGATGAAATTTGGGAAAGAGCAAAACAGAAATCATGATTGAAGAATTTGAATTCTGTCTCTTAATTCAGCAGGGATTATGGGCCATACTCTCTTATTTTTTAATTTACCATAAATAATTGCAGCTATAAATCCAAATGATAGCCCAAATGCTACACCTATCGAAATCCAAAAACCCACATTTCCCTTGATTGAACCGATGACTGATCCAATTGTGATACCAATACTGGCGCCAATCCCCACACCAACTCCAATGAATTGGCGCTTCATTCGCTTAAGCTAAAAGGTGGATATTTATCTGTAATTAATAATATCTTGGTATTGACGCTTTACAAGGGCCTGGATCTGGTTCTAAATAGCGGGAGTCAGGTAAATCTTTAACATCTTTTTTACACCCTAATACCATAATTGGTAAAATAATTGACATTGAGAAAATAAAAATTCTCATATTATTCCCCTTGAATGGTTGCCACCAATTTCCGGGCCGATCCATGATCTCGATGTTCACAAAGGTAAATGCCCTGCCACGTGCCCAAGTTGAGTCTTCCATCTGTAGTTGGTATTGAAACTGACGAACCCAATAGAGATGCTTTCAAATGAGCCGGAATATCATCAGACCCTTCGAAAGTATGCTGGTAATAACTCTGGTTTTCTGGTGCCAGCATATTGAAATGAGATTCGAAATCAGTCCGTACAGTTGGGTCCGCATTTTCATTAATGGTTAAAGAAGCGGATGTATGTTTTATAAATAAGTGAAGAATCCCTGTTTTGAGATCCTTTAATTCAGGAATATTTTCCAATACATCATTGGTGATGATGTGAAATCCGCGAGACTTGGCGGAAAGAGTAATTGTTTTTTGAATCCACACTATTTTAATTTGCCACGAACTTCACTAAGAAACACAAAGAAATAATTTGGATTTAGCATACCTTAATGTCCTTGGCGGTTTAATGATTTTTCCATCCAGATGCGAGTTCCTTCATCTAGAACTATTTGAGTTTCTTTTGTAATTATAAAACCACGATTTAAGGAAAATGCTATCATTCCATCATGTTTTTGCCGTGTCTTTAATACGATTGAGCTAAATCCATTTTTGGCTGCCCATTTTTCTTGGAAATTTGCTAGGGAATAAGCAACTCCCATTCGGCGAAATTTTGGTAAAACGCCACCCATCCAACTATAAAAGCTGCCATCGTTAAGTCGGTCATAGCCAATTTTAAATCCAACCGACTGATTGTCTATTTCAGCAATAAGAGCAAGATACTTTCCTGTACACCGTTTTTTATATTCTTCTATTTTGTAGGGAGAGTTGAATTCGGGAATTTTGGATGATAAATACACGCATTCCTGAAATGATCTTTCGCAAATATGAATCAAGTTTTTCGTTCTTTTTTTCGAGCGGCAGGGAATAAAATATTATTTAGGATTAATCGATAACCTGGTGAATTTCGATGTAGTGATAGATCTGTTGGCGGATCTCCAACAAAATGTTGATAATCCTCCGGATCATGTCCACCATAAAAAGTGAATGTGCCTTTTCCAAAAGTCCCATGCAGATACTTTACTTGATCGGATGCGGGATCTTCACCCATGATTACAATATGAGTTTTAATTCTATCTTTATGAAACCCAGTGGTTTGCCCCATAAAACCTTTCACCACAGTCACATGGTTTTGGGTGAGCATCGTAGGAACAGGATCATATTTAGCCGAAAATTCAAACAATGAAAAATAGTCTGCTTCTGCGCCACGAGTTACAGGATTATGGCTGGGTGGAAAATCAATATCAGAAAATTCATAAATCATTGGATCGGGCAATAGTTTAAATCCGGAGAAGGCGAAAGATTGCGTATAATCCAATTTTGAATGTAAAGCGGGATCAATGGATGTACCATCGAATACGGAATGGGCACCATCCACATTTTCCATAGAAAGGGCAATATCGTATGAATCCGTAGCCGAGCACATAGCGAATACGAAACCGCCATTGCCCACATAATTTTTAATGGATCGAGCTATGGATTTCTTTTGTTCATGGACACTAGGGAAACCCAATCGCGCAGCCAACTCTTCAAATTGTATTTTCTGATTTTGATACCATTGGGCATTATGGTGACTGCGATAAAATTTGCCATATTGCCCTGTAAAATCTTCATGATGCAAATGGAGCCAATCATAATTTTCCAGTTTACCCAAGTGAACTTCTTCATCCCACACTGTTTCATAATCCACTTCTGCATAGGCGAGAGCTAGCGTAACAGCATCATCCCAAGGTTGCTTATTGGGCGGTGTATAAATGGCAATTTTCGGTTTTTTCTCCAAAAGGACAATGTCCATATTTTCTTGGTCAATCTTTGAATAAATTTGGACCAAATCCCCGGTGTTCACCATTTCGAAACTTACACCACGGACGCGACATTCCGTTTGCACAAATTGATGTCCATCAATCAAAAAGGAGCCGCCGCGATAATTTAATAACCATTCAACGGTTGTATTTTTTGTCAATGTAAAATATGCAATCCCGTAAGCCTTTAAATGGTCGTTTTGGGATTGATCCATTGGAATAAGGATTTTTTGTCCAAGAGAAAAAGAGAGTAAAAATAGTAAGATTATTTTTTTCATTAACTTTCTGTGTTTTGTAAAGATCGAATGTGATAGCGAATCGGTTCAGAGAAAATGGATGTGGGGAATTCATCTAAGATTCGCATATACTGCTCCAGTGCTTTTTCAGGATCCAATAATTTTGATTCATAGATTTGTCCAGCCAAAATAATTCCCCGATCTGCTAAAGGGCTCCCATCCAAAGAAAGAGCTAATGAGAGAGCTTTATCAAAATCCTTTAATTGATAATGTAAAAGGCCTTGGCGAAGGTTAGCCAATGGTACAATCGTTGAAGAGGAATCTAGTTGCACAAGAAAATCTAATTCCCGAATTGCATCTCCGATTTTTCGTTGACGCAAATACCATTCAGCTTTGATGAAATGAGAGAATGCTTCCTTACTATTGGGCTCATTTTCATAATATTGTGTCAGGATATTTTTCAGTTCCATCAAATCGTTAAAGGACGGATCAATAGGATTCATGGTCAGAAAAGTTGACTGAACTTTTTTCAAGGTTGAGTCTGGATCATCGCTTAAAAAGTGGACCAGAATTTTCTTTTGTTCAATAGCAGGAATTGAATACCGTTTCATTTCTCGATCTAAAAATTGCAACGCTTGATCTGATTGCCCCTTAGCCATTAAAACATCTGTAATTCTTAGGATTAATTTTAGTTTTAATTTTTTATCAGGTTTATTTT
>JABHAX010000128.1 GCA_018674095.1 Fidelibacterota bacterium | reverse complement strand
GACAAACATATTTATTAATACATGCCACACGCCACCATGAAAAAACAAATACGTGAAAGGTTGCCAAAGCATGAATTCAGACCAAACCAATTTCGGGACAAGTCCAAAAAGTGGAAAAAATAAGCTTTCTGTCCTTGCGATAGTTTGGAGTAAAAAAATTCCAAAATTCACAGAAACTAAAATTTTAATAGCATCAGTAAATAAAGCAGGTTTGTAGGAAAGTTGCCCGGGGTTAGATTGAAATTGATATCTCATGAAGTCTTAAATATACGTAATTCATTCCATCGGTAATAGTTCCATGGATTTAATAAGGGCGAAACACTACTTAAAGGTGCTTCCGGAACAATTAACTGGGGTAATTTTGTGAAGTGTACATTTAACGCCGGCGTATTAAATAAATGGTACGTTGCGCTTATAAAAAGATCTCTGGGAAATCGACCTTTGATTTCCGGAAAACCACAAACTTGGAATGCATCCCGAATCACTGTTGCACAATTGTTGGATACCATACTAAAATCTCGGTATTTCTCTGGTTGTGCTGGATCAGGTGGCGTATCCAAAATATTTTTTAAACTTTGGTTTAAAACAGCCCTGAATTTTTCAGTATCTAATCCATATATACGAATCCGATGGATGGTGCGCATGAAATTGCGACCAAATTTGTCAAAATAAGCGCGACCATTATCCAAAATTTCAAAAGCGTCATTGTTGGGCGACGGCGCAAATTCTCCCAAAGCAGGGCGATACAAATATTCTTCTTTTCCCATAATCTCATTCTCATTCATCAAATGGGAAAAGTTAAATATTGAGCCATTTATATTGATAGCGGTATGTCCCAAAAGAGATGTAAAATATTTGATAAGTCTTTCATTATAATAGAGATCAATAAACGGTTCATCCGGTTCTTTTTCGTCCGGCCAGAGTATGAGTATCGGTTCATTGGAATCATAATCTCGTTGGACCAATTCCCTCGCATATACTTTTTTCCCAGACCAATGGGAAAGATATCCATCCCAAATGGCTCGATTTTCAAAATGGCGCACACCGCTTTCATCCAATATCAAGGATGCGCCATTTTCTTGTGTCAATATTCCTGATACCATTTTTATTTATTCAGTGTAGGTTTTTTCTGATGAAAATTGAAATCATTATTTTCCAAAAAAATATGTAAATATGTAAAACGTAATTTCCACCGTCCATGTTTTATACCATATTTACTTTTTACAAAATTATTCAAAACAAGTATTTAACACATAAAACTTTGAATAAAAATTTTAATCAGCCAAGATCTTTCGTGCTACATCCATGGATTTTATTTTTGCCAAGCCGTCAAAATGGTAACGCAATAAAGTCCATAAATAATCACCAATAATTTTCCGGTCAATTGGCGTTACTATATCTGTAGGAAGATTTTCAATATCTTCAGCCAGCAAACTGGCAAGAATTAATCCGCTGTTTGGTCCCGCATTTGGATCCGTCAACGTGAGTCCGGGGAATTCTAGTTGATCTAAAATAGGCTGAAATCCAAGGTGCGTCAATAAAGCACATTCATAAAACCAAAATAGAATATTGGGGTCTGCCTTTTTTTCATTAAACGCACGAAATACATTCACAAGCGTGGCAAAAAGTCTTGGGTGAGGATCTTCATCTGAAAGCGTTTTTTCTGTCAATTCCAAAATAGCCATTGAGAGTGTGATAGATCGAAGATCATCTAAAATCCGGGGCCAGGATTCTCTGAAATTTACTTTGGAAAGAACCTGTAAATCTCGGTTGGATTTATTGTAGTAAATCACATCTATGTAACTCAAGGGTTGAAATTGAGCAGACTTGGGTGGTTTTTTGGAACGGGCCCCTTTAACAATGAGACTGATTTTCCCTTTGTCTTCAGAAAAACACCGAGCGATGAGAGATGTATCACCGTAAGGAAATGATTTTAAAACAATGACGGGTGTGTGGATAATCATGGCTTAAAATGAATCAATGTTAAAGCTTTCTCTTTTACTAAAAATGTTGAAAAATTTATATATAACCCCACCCCGATAAAAAGTCGGGATTTCCACCATGCTCCCACTTTAATTCTCCCATATGACAGGGGAGATTAAATTGAATTATTTTTAATATTTTAGTTAATCCTGACTTTAAATCAATGATAATGGGTTTGAAATTCTTCATGTCAATTCGTGTTCTTGGTGGTTAAAAAGTTAATACGCTTTTGCATAAATCACCTCATGCTTGGCAGGTTTCCCAGAATAAACACAGGTCAATCCTTGAGGGTTTTCACCCGTTGGAATGCAGCGAATTGTGGCTTTTGTTTCTGCTTTCACTTTGGCTTCCGTTTCATCGGTTCCATCCCACCCGCAGCGAACAAATCCACCCTCTTTAATTATTTTTTTCAATTCATCATAGGTGGAAACTTTATGTGTATTCTCTTGCTGAAATTTTAATGCCTGTTGAAAGAGTCCAGTCTGAATCTCTTCTAATAATTTTGGAATCTGGGCAACAACTTCATCTTTGGGTAAAAATGATTTTTCACTGGTATCCCGACGAGCCAAAACAATATTCCCATTTTCAACATCTCGCGGACCAACTTCCACTCGCAGCGGCACACCTTTCATTTCCCATTCATTGAATTTGAATCCAGGAGACCGATCTGTCCAATCCTGATGTACGCGAACACCT
>JABHAX010000127.1 GCA_018674095.1 Fidelibacterota bacterium | reverse complement strand
TGTCCGGCACCAAGACCAATCGTTGTATTGTCTTTTGCAATTAAAATACCATTTGATTTTGCGTGACGTAAAACTTTCCATGTGAATAAAGCAGTTTCAATATCTTGGTTTGAAGGCTGCGCTTTTGTTACAGTATTCAAATGTTCACGTGTTAGAGTGTTTAGGTCAGTGTCTTGAACGAGTAATCCGCCATCAACATTTCGGACTTCAAGTTTGGGCAACCGTTTACCAAATTCACCAATTTCTAAAACACGTAAATTCTTTTTCTTTTTGAAAATGTCCAACGCTTCCGGCGCGAAGCTTGGTGCCAAAACTATTTCTACAAAGACTTTACTGATAGATTCTGCAACGTCTTTTGTACACCGACGATTGAATGCAATGATGCCGCCAAAAGCGGAAAGGGAATCCGCATTGAAAGCACGCGTGTAAACATCCAAGAGCTCATCACCAATGGCTACACCACAGGGATTGGAATGTTTCACGACCACGCAAGCGGGAGAACCAAATTCACGGATGCAAGCCAAGGCGCCGTCCGCATCCATAATATTATTGTATGACAATTGTTTCCCTTGGTGGATGGTGGCATTCAAAACATTGGGTTCATTGTTCCCGGGAATCTTATAAGAAGCGGCGGATTGGTGGGGGTTTTCGCCATAGCGCATTTCTGAATGTTTTTCAAATGCAAGGGAAAGATTGTCCGACAATTTTTCATCCTTTAAATAATTATGAATAATGGTGTCGTACTTTGCAGTTTGACCAAATGCTTTGGCGGAAAGTTCTCGCCGTGTTTCAAATGAAATTTCACCGGATTGCAATTCATCTGTTAATGAAGAATAATCAGAAGGATCAACCGCCACACAAACCCACCCTAAATTTTTTGCAGCGGAACGAATCATTGTGGGGCCGCCAATATCTACATTTTCTAAAGCCATGGCTAAGTTGCAATCTTCCCGAGAAACGGTTTCTGAAAAGGGATAAAGATTGCAGACGACAAGGTCAATCCATTGAATATTATTTGCATCCGCATCGGCGCTGTGTTTGTCACGTAGTCCAAGGATTCCACCTTCCACCAATGGATTAATGGTCTTCACGCGACCGTCCATTATTTCGGGAAATTTTGTATAGTCACTCACATCCGTAACGGGAATATTCGCATCACGCAATGTTTTTGCCGTACCACCGGTGGACAGAATTTTTATACCATGTTTATGTAAAGATTGAGCTAATTCCACCACGCCAGTTTTATCAAAGACAGAAATGAGTGCGCGGTTAATTTTGATTGGATTTTGATTTAAAGTTTGTTTTTTTATCATGATGTTTTTTTACCGCGAATGCACGAAGATAGGGAGCAATATAATAATTTTACTCAGTGTTCTCCGTGTCTCTGTGGTGGATTAAATTAATTGCTTCGATGAAAGCTTCGCCTTCTAATTTTTGAACTTTTGTTTTTAGTGTGTCCACCGTATCAGTTGAATTTACACTACATTTTTTTTGGATTAAAATCGGTCCTCCGTCTACTTCATCTGTAACAAAATGGATGGTACATCCCGTTTCTGTTTCACCATTTTTTAAAACTTCTTCATGGACATTTGTATCCATTCCACCGGCGTATTTTGGCAGAAGTGATGGATGTACATTCAAGAGTTTATCACGCCATTCTTGGCAAAATTCCACGGACAAAACTCGCATAAAACCAATCAGTAAAACCAGATCAACTTTATAGTTTTTTAGAATTGCCGTCATTTCAAAATCAAATTCTTCCCGCGATTTATCTTTGTAAGAAATAAACACAGCCGGCACATTGTGATTTTCAGCTCGCTCTAATATATAGGCATTTTTTCGGTTGGATAGAACCACAGAAACTTCGGCATTCAATTCACCAGAAGCTATTGCATCCAAAATGGCTTGAAGGTCCGTCCCGTTGGTGGAACCTAAAATTCCTAATTTAAAAGTGTTCATGTTATAATGTGTTCGAGTGTTATTGTCATCCAATTAAGTGCCTAAAAATGATTGATAATTATTTTGATGAATCACCGAAAATGTTGCATCAGGATATGCCTTTCTCCAAGCAGTTGGTGTTTTTACTTTTTGTTTAGACCATTTAATTTCAAATGCATCTAGTTTTCCTGCTGATTCTTCAACCCAATCAATTTCTTGTTGATCATAAGTACGCCAAAAATAATTTTTTCCTATAAACCCTGTTTCACTTTGCCGTTTTACTCGTTCGCTCACAAGATAGTTTTCCCATAATGCGCCTACGTCATTCCGCTGGCTTAAGGGACGGAAATCTCCCAGAAGCGTATTTAGAATTCCGTTATCTACAAAATACCATCGTTTGCTTTTTGCAATTTCTTTTCTAAGGTTTCGGCTAAATCCGGTGACCGGGAAAATGACAAATACCTTTTCTAAAAGATCCAAATATTTATCAACGGTTAATCGCGCCAAACCAATATTTCTCCCCAATTTTTCCGTGGAAACTTCTTTACCGATTTGAAGAGACAGTAGTCTCAAAATGTCCTGAAGTTTTTTTGCATTTCGAATTTGGTCGAGCGTAAGAATGTCCCTGTATAGATAATCGTTGGATAGTTCAATTAAATAGTCTGATTTTTCTTCTCGTGTTTCGTATTGCCAAACTTCAGGATAGCCCCCAAACAATAATTTTTCTTCCAACAATGATTCAGTTTCTAGCGCAGTTTCGTGAGTAGAAAACTCGCTAAAAGTTAAGGGGTACATACGAAACGTTTTTTTTCGTCCAGTGAGCGGCTCTCCAAACTGATGATGTAAATCAAAGGCTGATGAACCGGTTAAAACAGCGGTTAATCCTTCAATTTCATCTAACATTAATTTTATGATCGAACCAATATTTGGAATTTTCTGCGCCTCGTCTATCATGAGTATCCGCGCGGTCCCCAACAATTGTTTGTATTGTAGAAGCGTTTTTCCTGCGAGCAAAGAAAGCGTTGCAGGATCTTCACCGTTAAGAGATAAAATTTCACGACCCGTTGACTTTTTTAATAATTTCAATAGGACAGTTTTCCCCACCCGCCGTGGACCAACAATCATTAATGCTTTCCCGGAATCCAATGAAGATAAAACTTTTTTGAATAAATATCGCTCGTATTTCATGCCAATACCGTAACCATAGTAACGTAATTTACATTAATAATGATATTATAATACAATAAATAAGTTCTCTAAGCATTCATATTTTAATGTGTTCGCGTGTTAAATAATAATGAGGTGTGAACACTCTCGAAGACCTAAATACTTTCGTACTTTATTTCATTCATATGATCAATCCGTTTTTGAATAACTTCATCCGTCCCAATATCTGTCCGATGAAAGAGCGGTCCGCTTACGGATGAAATTTCTTTTTCAGCGATAGATTCAGCTTCAGAAATTGTGTCCGCAATTCCCACAACAGCAACCGTTCGGCTGCCCGCTTCAACAAGTTTCCCACTCTGAATATCCACAGATGCATAAAACAATCCATCGGTATTAGAAATACCAGAAACATCAATGGGTTCACCTTTTACTGGATTGTCCGGATATCCTTCCGGCACGGCGTATTTACAAACGGTAGCTTTATTTTCAAAGCTAACATCCACGTTTTTTAAGGTACCATCAGCAATGCCATTGCATAGCTCAATAAAATCTGATTCTAGTAAGGACAAAACATTCATGGCTTCCGGATCGCCAAACCGGGCATTGTATTCAATGAGTTTCACCCCACTTGCCGTTGCCATAAATCCTCCATAAAGAATACCTTTATAGCCCTCACCAAACTTGTCTTTTACCGCATTGGCGGTTTTAATATTGATTTCATGAGCTTGGGCAATATCACCTTTCGTTAAAAAAGGAAGCGAATGGTTTGCATCGGAATATGTCCCCATTCCGCCGGTGTTTGGACCCGTATCACCTTCGTAAGCCCGCTTATGATCTTGAACTGCCGGCATGTGTTTCAGCGTTTCCCCATCGCAAAAACTCATGAGCGAAAATTCTTCGCCTATG
>JABHAX010000126.1 GCA_018674095.1 Fidelibacterota bacterium | reverse complement strand
GTTCGGTATTATAAGGAACTTTACCGTAATGCCAGCGGTTTATCCAAAACTTCTTTTAATATGATAGCTTTTTTAAGGGATTTTTTGTTTTCAAATAATTCAGATCGAAGTGCATGTTTTGTCTTCCATTTTTTGCCAAGAAGCAACTCTTTGCGATCAGCTAATTTGGAATGATACATTTTTTCTTCAAATGCATCTCCTTGTTCCGCAACATGAGATGAATGATCTTCCACATGAACCGGTGCCTGATAGGGTTGAGCTTCAATAAACTCTTCTTCTGAATATTCGGCTTCAACATCTTCTAGGGTAGGGATTTCAGGTTCTAAGTTAATTGCACCCTGAAACAGGTCATTCAATAATTGATTTAAATTCGGTTTCGGTTGTTGAGATTCTGTTGGTGGTTGATAATCTTGAGGCGGATCCCAATTCGGGTCTGATTCAATTTCCCGATTTTTCGCATCTTTATTACGTTTTTTCATGTAACCGGAAATCAAATAAAGAAGAATTATCCCTAACCATTCCATATTAATTCTCCGGCCTTTCTAATAAATATAAAACACCATTTGAAAACACTTCATCCAAACCAGGAATCCAGGAAAATAGATTTTTCATTTTTGGTAATCCAAACCGGAATGAGTATGCCGGACGAACAAACCACTTACTTTCTTTTTTAACATTGAATCCGATTTTATTGACCAATTTTCTCATACCCTTAATAGAGATTCTCGTTTTTTTTGTTGAGATCAAATAAGAAATCTTTTTTTCCGGGCACCCAATCAAACGAAGATAGCCAGAATATAAAAAATCCGGGACAAGATGAAGATAAGGCAATTTCCCAAGCATCGTTGGGACAGTTTGTTGATGTCCTGCATAAGCGCAATATTTAGGGGGAAAAGACATGAATAATTTTCCACCCGGTTTAAGCAATTTAAAAATATTTTTCAAGGCAATTTCTTTATCTTCAATATGCTCAATTACGTCCCGAATCACAATAGTATCATATTTTTCCATTAATTCAACTTTGTAAGAATTGGCCTCACAAATATTTGCCTGAAAAAGATGCAGTGTATTGGGCTCATTCAACAAAAGCGCATTATTAAAGCGAACATCGGAGAGTTCCAACCCGGAGCAGATTGCACCTTTATTTTTATAAAATATGAGTAATCCTGCTTCGGCACATCCAATTTCCAGGATTCGTTTACTGGAGACATCAGTATCACCGATAAAGTCGAACAGAAAATTTTCACCATACCATTGTTGCTCACGGTAACACCGCAGGCAACGATCCGAGACCTGATCAGCCACTTGTGTTGGAATGGAAATATCCAAAACAGGATTGCTTAGTAAAGTTTAGTTATTTTTGCCAGGATTATCTTCAGATGATTCAGCATCGGAGCCTGCAATGGCATCACGCATACCCGTATCAGATTTAATATTTTCCATCTTATAATAATCCAAAATTCCCAGATTGCCATCCAGAAATGCCTGCGCCATAGCTTTGGGGATTTGAGCTTCTGCCTCCACAACCTTGGCTCTCATTTCCTGGGTTCGCGCTGTCATTTCCTGCTCTTCGGCTACAGCCATGGCACGGCGAGTTTCTGCTTTCGCTTGGGCCACACGTAAATCTGCCTCTGCCTGATCGGCCTGTAAAGATGCACCAATATTTTTTCCCACATCCAAGTCGGCAATATCAATGGAAAGAATTTCAAATGCAGTTCCAGCATCTAATCCCTTTTCTAATACAGTGCGGGAAATATTGTCTGGGTTTTCCAATACAGCAGAATAATTTAGAGCAGATCCGATTGCGGAAACAATGCCTTCACCTACCCGAGCAATAATGGTTTCATCTGTAGCTCCACCAACCAATCCGGGAATATTTGTCCGCACCGTTACGCGGGCACGGGCTTTGAGTTCAATCCCGTCTTTGGCAACTGCAGCAAGAAACCCTTCCATGGGTGCATTAATCACTTTGGGATAAACAGAAGTTTGTACCGCTATTAGAACATCTCGTCCGGCAAGATCGATTGCAGTGGCTGTTTCGTATGTGAGCGGAATATTCGCTTTATGCGCAGCGATCATGGCAGACACAATATTTTGAACTTTTCCTCCTGAGAGATAATGGGTTTCTAGCATATCGGTGGAAATGTTCACTAATCCTGATTTATGAAGATTAATCACACCATCAGTGATCAACCTTGGTGATATTTTTCGCAATCGCATTCGAATTAGATCCACAATTCGGATCTGACCCAACCCAAGAGAAACGATACCCTGTATCCACATTCCAATAGGGACAAAATAAAAAATTAAGATCGCCGCAAAGGTGATCATGGCTAACATAAACATTTGAACTACAGGCATAATAATGCTCCTTCTTTTATTCTTTAATTAATTCTCGTACAACGATCCGGTTTCCATCAACGGACAGGATCTGGACTTCTGTACCTTTTTCAATGAATTCTCCTTCGCTCACAACAAAGACCCGTTGGTCACCAACCTTGACCCAACCGGATGGATGAAGGTCTGTATCAGCAATCCCATTTTCTCCACTTAAGGATTCCCATCCGAATGTATTGGTATAACCATCTTCTTTTTTCTGGACGTCTGGCGCAGTGAGTTGTTCCCAGAATTTTGTTTTAATCATTAATTTGCCAAGCAAGTAAAGTCCAACAATGGCGCCAATAATTCCAATTAAAAACCCATCCATGGCTTGATTCATAATTTCATCACCCACAGGAACCTCCGGTAATAATAACAAATAAAGCCCATAAAGCATGAGCCCAATTCCACCAACACCAGCAACGCCAAACCCGGGAATAACAAGGATTTCTAAAAGTAAAAGTGCGAGCCCGGCAAGGATAAACATCATGTCTGACATTGTGGCTAATTCAGCAATGTAAGATGCGCCCAAAGAAAGGATCAAACAGGTTAATCCTACAAATCCGGGAATCCCCCAACCTGGACTTTGGAGTTCAAACAAAATCCCCAGAAACCCGAAGGTGGTTAAAAGGGATGCCACAACCGGGTTGGTTAAAAATCGAACTACTGCTTCAGACCAATTCTCACTGGACTCAATTACGTCGACAGATGAATAACCAAGACTATCCAGCAACGCATCTATTGTTTCGGCAGTCCCATCGGCAATATGATATTTTAATGCCTGCTCAGTCGTGAGCGAAATCAACTTCCCTTCTTTCCGACCTTCAATATCTGTTACTTTTACGGAATCGCCATCAATCACAAGGTGAGTAAAATTCAATTCTTCGTCCACC
>JABHAX010000125.1 GCA_018674095.1 Fidelibacterota bacterium | reverse complement strand
GTAGTGAAGCGAGTTTAGATACACTTAAAGATATAAGAAATCTTACTTACTTAAAGTAGAGAGTGAGATTTGGTTGTTCGTAGGACAACCAACTTTTAACCCAGTAAAGTTTAAGGTTATTGTTGTCGTGGTTGTTTCAGTAGCAACCAGTTTAATAAGAGTTCTAAATCTTACAGAAAGTAAAATGTCTAATTCTGCTCATTTCTTACTGAAATGAGTGTTTAATTAAATAAACAAGAAATAAGTGTTTTTGGAGAAACTTAATCCTATTTATTTCAGGTTATAGGAAATGTCCTTTAACTCTAACAAATAATTAAAGATTATTATGAAGAACAAACCATTAGTGGATTTCTCCACCAATAGATTATATGAATTAAAAGATGAGAATAAGGAAAAGTATTTTAGAGATGATGATGAAATTATTTTAGAGAAAACTATTATTGAAAGACCTTATGGAAATGAGTGTTTAATTGAAGTTTCTACAAATCACGGCTCGTCAAATCATAAATACTTAAAAATATGGAAATACTATTGGACTGATGAATATGGTTGGAAACCAACAAAACAAGGAATAGTAATACCAATCAAAGATGGGAAAGATTTAATCAAAGAATTATACGAGATTTTAGTTCGTAGTTAAACCACCTATACCAAGTATCACCTAATAACACTATGACTTGTTAGGTGTATCATTTGGACTTGGAGTTCGTACTCACAGACCAGGGGACAACTCTTATATGATTATTTTGTGTATTAGTTTTGATACTGATAGAGTGGGGAAGGGAATAAAGTCAATAATCTTCCCCATTTTGATGCTCTTAAAACTAATTATCTGTATAGGTTTATAGAGAGAGAACTACAAAGTCCGTTTTCACGGAGTTCTTTGATGGGGTTAGTTGGATGAAGATGGAATCAAAAAGACCTACGAGAAATGGTGAAGAACGAATTATTTATGAAATGATAACAGAAATAATAATCAACGACCCACTAAACTTCCACGCTCACAAAGGGATAAATAGACATACATTATTTCCGTTGGAAAACTGATTTTAATTTAGGTTCGTTTGAAACTACTTTATTAAAAACTGATAGGTTGATTCCCTTTGTAGTATAGGTTTATTTCTTCTTCTAATTCTTTAATAGTGGGATTGTATTTATCTAATAATTCTTTGTATTCAGTCCTAAAATCTTTTGGTGGCCTTCCACCATTTCCATTTAGAATATATTTCTCTCTTATTATGGTATAGGATTTTCCAACACTAATCAATCCCATATCATTTTTTTCTAATAATTCGGACGAATACTTTTTATCTGTATCAAACTCAATTGATTCTAAAAATTATACCGATATGAAAATCAGTCAGGCAAGTATTTTACATAAAAAATGTTTTTGGATTCACGAGAAACTATACGACAAAATATAAAGGGAACATTTCAGTTCTCCTTCAAATTGTTTGATATTCTCACCACTATTATCCTATAAATATTTGTTAAGTTTCATCACTAAATTTGATGGATTATTAGTTAGGTTTAGATAAGAGACAACAACAAAAGGAATCATCAAATTGTGGTATTTGTTGTGGTATAACCGACAACATCTTTAATATTAATATTATACATTATGAAGTTAAGGTACAGAGAAGAAAACAAATTTATTGTTAGGAGACATCGGATACATAACATCGGTAATATTGTGGTCTGTTGTTGTCGTTTATGGAATTAACACAAACTCAACAATATCAACCACTTACGGATAAATCTACGAACACAAAAACGTATTTCATAGAAACCTATGGCTGTCAAATGAATGTGGCCGATTCAGAATTGGTAGAATCCCTTCTAAAAAAGGAAGGATATTCTCAAGCAACTCAACTAGATCAGGCGGATGCGATTTTTGTAAATACGTGTGCTATCCGTGAGCATGCTGAAGAAAAAGTTCATTCTCAATTAGGTCGGTACGATTTAATTAAAAAAGAAAAACCCGATACAATTATTGGCGTTTTAGGATGTATGGCACAGAGTCTAAAACATGACCTTTTGGAAAATAAACCCTATGTGGATATTATTTTAGGTCCAGATTCTTATAGAAAACTCCCCGAATTATTAAATCGCAAAACTGTAGATACTGAAAGTTTTGTTGATACAACATTATCAAGATTTGAAGTTTACGACGATTTGTTTCCGAGTCGGAATGAAGGAATAAACGCATGGATTTCCATTATGCGCGGTTGTGATAAATTTTGCACTTTTTGTATCGTACCCTTCACGAGAGGTCGGGAACGAAGCCGAAGTATTGAAGGGATTGTTTTAGAAGCAACTAAAGCGGTTGAAGATGGTTTTACCGAAATTACACTTTTGGGGCAAAATGTTAATTCTTATCGTCATGAGAAACAGGAATTTCATCATTTGTTGGCATCGGTAGCACAGATACCGGGAATAAAACGGATTCGTTATACGTCTCCCCATCCTCAAGATATGACACGTGAACTTTTAGAAACAATGTTGCAATATGAAACGATTTGTAATTCCGTTCATTTACCGCTTCAAGCTGGAAGTGATCGAATTTTGAAACGTATGAATCGGACTTATTCGAAAGATCATTTTATTCAATTAGCCAACGATATACGTTCCATTTTACCGAATGTTGGAATTTCGACTGACATTATTGTAGGGTTCCCTGGTGAAACCGAAGAAGAATTCCAAGAAACTCTCGAGGTGATGGAAATTGTAAAATTTGATTCAGCATTCAATTTTAAATATTCACCGAGACGTGGAACAAAAGCATCCGAATATGACGATCAAATTGACGAAGTTATAAAGCAAGATCGTTTGGTAAGAGTTATAGAACTTCAGAAAAAACATACTCTTGATAGAAATTTAGACTTAATTGGAACTATCCAAACTATTCTTGTGGAAAAGGAATCGAAACGATCGTCTCTTCAATGGGCGGGAAGAACCGATTCTAATAAATGGGTGATTTTTGATAAAGGAGATGCCAATATTCGAGAGTTGGTATCTATAAAGATTAATGAGGCTAGATGCATTTCGCTTCATGGTCATTTAATAAAAAAAGCAGAGGCAGCCTGATGAAACTAGCCAAAATTCTAGCGTCAATGCTTCTCATTTTAGCATTGGTTTATTTTCTTACACAAAATGCGGGTGAAAACTCTAAAGTCTTTGTCGATCTCATATTTAAACAATATGAGAGTGCGCCTGTTTCCATGATCATTCTGGGGTCGTTAACGATTGGAATTTTGGGTGGATATTTATCTGCCGTTTTTTCAGTTTTAACTGCAAAATCTGAGATTCGTAGTTTACAAATTAAAAACCGTAAATTAACTGAAGAACTGAATGATTTAAGAAATGTGGCAATCGACGAGGGTATTTACGATACTGAAGGTGGAGAATATTAACCTTGGAAAGCAATTTCACTTATTTTGCTCTGGCACTGATAGCGGGTACCGGGCTGTTTATTTTATTTTATTCGTTTAAATCTAAACCTCAACCTAAAACTGATATAATTTTCACTGAAGCGTTAAACGCTATGGTGAAGGATGATAAACGAAAAGCTATTCGATTATTGCGGGATGTTGTAAAACAAGATTCTGACCATGTGATGGCTTATCTCCAATTGGGGAATATTATTCGAGATGAACATCCGAATCAAGCTATAAAAATTCATCAATCTCTCACAGTCCGTCCGGGACTTTCTGTAGAATTGAAAGTAGATATTCATCAATCTCTGGCGTGGGATTATGAAAAAATTAATCTTTTAGATAAAGCAAAATCTGAAGCTGAACAAGTATTGAAATTTGAGAAACGAAATACATGGGCGCTTCAATTTTTACTTTCTATTTCTGAACGGGAAGAGAATTGGGATCAAGCTGCTGCTTGGACCAAACAAATTCAAAAAATTACTGGCAAACTGAGCGAGAATGATTTGGCCAGATTTATAGTGTATAAAGGATTAGAAAAACTTAAAAATGGCTTGACCGATGAGGCGAAATCATTCTTTCAAAAAGCGATTAAATCATCTAAAAATTATGGTTTACCTTATCGTTATCTCGGGGATGTCTATGAGCAAACTCGCGATTTAGTCAAAGCAGTAGAAAATTGGGAAGCATTTGCACTTCGAGATATTGAATCGGGGTCACAAGTCTTTGGTAAAATTGAATCTGCACTTTTTGATTTAGGAAGATATAGTGAAGTTGAAAATTTTTATAGACGAATTCTTGAAGCCGATGAATCTAATTTTGAAGCCATAATTCGATTGGCAAATGTATTGGAAGAGAAAGGGGAAGATAGTGCTGCATTATCTTTAGTAGAAGATGTAATTAATCCTGATAGTGTTGATGTACGTGGTGAAATCATGAAATTAAAATTATCTTTAACAACATCTACTCCCGTTGAACTTTCGCACCAAATTGATTCCATTTTGGAAAAGTTGTCCGAAGCCAAAAATGCTTAGGATATTTTTTTTATTCATTCCTTATTTTTTATCAGCTCAAAATGTGGACATGTATTTGTCCTTACTTCATGAAGGGCAAACAGCCGGCGTAAAAGAGAATCTACCTGAACTTATTTCAAAATATCCGAATGATCCAGGTGTACTTTATTTACAGGCATTATTAACAACCGATGGAATGAAATCTTTAGAATTTTATGGAACCATCATAGAAAAATATCCTGAATCGAAATATGCGCCTGATGCTTCTGTAAAAATTGGTGAATACTTTTTCGCTCGTGGATTATATTCTCAAGCAGGAAGACAATTATGTCAAATCCCCAGGCGATATCCCAGGTATTCGGATAATCAAAGAGTCGTTGATTTGATGGTTAGTTCATTTAAGGCAATTGGTGAAGTTGATTCTGTACGGTATTATGTCGGGATTTATCAAAGTATGTTTCCGAATTTAGATGTAGAAGGATATGGTGTTTCGTCTAAGAAAAAGCCATCGAACCCTATTCAAATTTCGCCTAAAACATCAGAGCCTAAACCTTATGTAGTTCAAATAGGCGCATTTGGGAATGTGGGGAATGCAAAGCGAATGAAATTACAAATTTCACAAATTGGATATACTGTTGAAATATCACCGGTTGAAACGAATGGTAGAAAATTACATGCTGTTCGTGTTGTAAGATTTCAAAACAAATCAGAAGCTGAACGAGTAGGGAATGTGATTAAGAAAAAATTAGGATCGGATTATAGAGTCTTATATCGACCAAAAAGCTATCGGAAGTAAACTGGGCGGTAAATACGTTAATTAATAGATTTTGGGAATGAGTGTGCGGCTGGTGCTCTCCGCGGCCTTCAAAGCCGTTGTCCCCGGTTGTCCCGGGGAGCTGGGTTCGATTCCCAGGCGTTCCCGCCATTTGATAAAGCCTCGAGATCTCGGGGCTTTTTATTTAATAGTTCAGTTTATTGTTGAGTCAATTTATTGATGTGATCTCTACCATGTTCGTCGAAATATAAATCAACAAATACATTTAACAATTCTATACCTTGGTGAGCATGGTCTTGTTCAACAGTTTGTTTACATTTCATCGCTGCCACCAAGATTTGATGTAAAGTGGTTGTTTGTTTCACATATATTTTATAGTCAGACTCTTCTGATTTTAATTTGATTCTTTGAGTTAGGAAGTAATCGGAGACAGTCCTTTGGATTTTTGTAGCATGCTCCTCCTTGGTCATTACCCACCGTGTTAATTGATTCATGGATTTAGCATCTTGTCTACCAGATAATTCTTGAATTTTTAACATGGCTTTCTGAATTGTTTTATAATCTTCCTGAATTTGAACGATTCGAACAGCATCATTATAAATTCCACAGGGAACTTGGCAATGAGCGAATAGTATCCCATTTAATAATGAAAATAAGAGTAAGATTTTTAGAAAATT
>JABHAX010000124.1 GCA_018674095.1 Fidelibacterota bacterium | reverse complement strand
GGTGATGTGGAATGGAATTCATTTTATTATTATCATGACCATCTCGATAATGGGACGGCGTATTGCGAAGCGGGTCGTATTCAGCATTTTGATTTTGAATACTGGAACTATGGTGGAATTTCCGGAACCAATTGTGATATTTTTTCTTGTCCGAGTATCATTTATAATAGCGATTATGCTTATGGTAGCCGACTATTTTATCCAAAGGGTAGTACACCAAAAGTTATTTATATCAGAGGTGGACAAGTATTGGTTCGAGGGATAGTAGACGGCCAATATTCTATAGTGACAGATGATTATACAGAATATCGTCGTCATGATGATACAGACAAAATTGATCGTGTTTGGGGCAATATTTGGCTTATTGATGATGTGGTTTACAGTGATTCCTATGCTTCGGGTCAAACGATTCATCCGAATGATGGCGGGTCCACAAATGTCCTTGGGCTGATTGCAGGTGGAAATGTCATTATTGCAAACACGCGTCCCAATGGCGCCCGGGGTAAGCAATATGGCGAAGATATAATTATTAACGCATCTATTCTGGCGATGAATGGCGGTTTTATTTCACATTACTGGCAAAATACCTTGCTTGGCTATCATGATTTTAATGATGGCCTTGAATATGGTATTATTGCCGATGGTCGGGGTGGACATCGAAATTATTATCAAGAACAAATAGGCATAGGTCCAGATTATAGTGGTGTTTATACAGGTACCAATGATTTTCGCGGGGATGTAAACCTATGGGGTTCCATTGTTCAATTTAAACGAGGATATATGCTCCGTAACTATCTTGGACCCTATAATGTTACACCAGGCGTAGGGTATGATAAAAACTATAATTATGATTATAATCTGCTGGTAAATCCACCGCCATATTTCCCTGACCTAGAAACAGAAAATAGTAATGTAGTTTTAAAAATGGCATCCTACGGGGAAGCCAAAAAATAAAAAAAGGAATAAAATGTATCTTGGATTAGATATAGGGAGACAATATGTAAAAATGGTCTCCGTTGAAAAAACAAAAGATGGATTTAAAGTATTGGATGCCGGAACTCGTTTAGTTCCAGAACCTAATTCAACCTTCGATCCAGAAAAAATAGATCGCCCACATTGGGTAATGGCTGTTCGAGAGTTGTTTCGTCAGCAAGGGCTCAACCCAAAAAAAGTCAAAACTATTTGTACTGGGATTAGTGGTGCTTCAGCGAGTATAAAACAAATTACAACCATGGAAATGCCATCCGATGAATTAGAAGCTGCCATGACGTTTGAAGCTAGAAAACATATTCCAATGGATGGAACAGATGCCGTAATTGATTTTCAAATTTTAGGTTCAAATCAGCGAGAAGTTGATAAAATCGATGTAGGCCTTGTTGCTTGCACAAAAGGTGTATTAACCAGCCATATGGATTTACTCAAAGAATGTGGATTAAAACCAGGTGTAGTTGATACTTATCCAATTGCAATGAGTAATGCCTTTACATTTATTAAAACAATGCCAGATGATGGGCTCGTTGTTATTCTTGATATTGGTGCTGTCTCGTCTAGTCTAGTTGTTTACGGAAGTGGCGAACAATTTTTTACAAGAGATTTACCTATTGGTGGTCACCATTTTGTGAAAGAATTATCTGATAGAAAAGAAATAAGTTACACCGAAGCACAAGACGTTTTGTACAAAGATGGTCTTGCAGCTTCTATTAGTAATTCTACTGATGCCCCCTTGACCTCTGTTGGGATTGCAGAAAGAACAATTTATGATAATTTGGTTGAAGATTTGAGACGATCACTTCGTTTTTATGCAAAACAGACAGGTCAAAGTTTCTTCTTGAAAATATTTTTATCTGGGGGAGGAGCCGAAACGCCAGGTCTTACTGAATTTGTTTCTAGCAAGCTCAATATTGAATGTGATTTGTTCGATCCCTTTGAAAATGTGAATGGAGGTGAAAATATTTCTGTGAACAATAAAAGTCAATATACTATTGCTTTAGGGCTAGGGATTCGCGGAGGCATGGCTAATGAGTAAAAAATATATAATTATTAATCTGAACAAAGCGGAAAGTAGAGAAACCAAAATTGAGCGTGTACGAGAACGAGTAAGGTGGGGTACATTTGCTTTGTTATTCACACTTTTTGTCGGCGTTAATTTTAGGGTTTGGATGATTGGATTTGGATATAATAGTATTATTGACCAAAAGAAAGTTGAAATCGAAAAATTAAAAGACAAAATAAATCTATTACAAACTCAAGGCAAAAATTTATCAAAAGATGATATTTTATCATTTGCTGAATTAGAACAAGATCGTTTTCTTTGGGCGCATAACCTTGAAGAAATGGGCAAAATGACACCAAGTGATATGGCCATAACTGGGTTACGATATAAAAATGGAAAATTAATGATCAAAGGAATCGCTCTAACTTTTGAAGATAGAAAAGATTTTGAAATTATTGATGAATATGTGCAAACGCTTCGACGGAATATAGATTTTTCAAGCAGTTTTAAAAAAATAAAATATGTGGGTCATAGCAAAGTAAAAGTTCGTGGCCAAGAAATTGTAAAATTTGAAATCGAAGCAAGAATTAAAAAGAGTGGACGAAAGTCTTTTTCATAGGAATATTATGGCTGAAAAAAGAAATATATTTTTATTTGGAGCATTAATCTTGCTCACCATTTCATTTTGGGCGAGTGCATCGACTTTAATAGGAAAAAAACCATTTGAGATTCTTTTATTAGAAGATGAACAGACTGAATTAAATGAAAACTTAATTAGCGCACAGATTCTGGCCAGTGAATTGGACCGAGTATTTACACTTTTTCAGGAAAATCTTGCTTTATCAAAATCAGATTCATTAGCTGATGACGCTAGTCTTCCATTTCTAAATAATTTGACTGACATGCTCGATGATCTCAATATCAAATTATTAGGAATAAAACCGAAAACCAGAGTTGATAAAAAAACTTATTTCAAGGCCCCATATATTATCACTTTAGAATGTACCTACGAACAATTCGGACAATTCTTATCTGAAATTGAACGGTCACCTCGTTTAATTATTATGGATGAATTTGAAGTAAAAAATGGTATTGAGCGAATAAAACAAAATGTAAACGAGGATGATCTCTTGACTCAGGAATTTGTTGTGAATTTAGCTACAATTACTCTCGTAAAATCAAAATCAAAATCAAAGGTTTCATCATGAGTGAAAGATCATTAACAATTTGGAATCTTTTGTTGGGATTAACAATTGTATCCATTCTGGGGACAACATTTAAGCTCGTTCCAATGAATAAAAAATATACTCGTGTAAAAACACGTTCAGCTGATCTCCAATTTGGTACAGACAAAGAATTAGAAAATATTATCGGCTATTTAGAAAAACGACTTGAAGAACGAAGCGAATTCCAATTTGATCTTGAAAACTCTCCAATGATGTTAACAAATGTATTAACACTTGCGGATGGTACGGGAAGAAAAACGCGTCGAAATAGAAATGCGATCCGAGTAGCAATGATTTTTCAGCGAGATAATCATTTTCAGGCTCAAATAGATTATAGAGGTCAAGCATTTACTGTGGGTGTGGGTGATACAATTCCTGATATAGGATTCATTGAATTAATTGATGAAATACAAGTCTTAATTCAAACTGATAATGGTATTAAATCTTATGCTGCACCAGGAAATGAGATTACAAGTTTTAACGGTGAAAATGGACATATTATTATATTAAGTACCAAAAAGCATCGTAGTTCAAAAAAAGAAAAGTCGATTTTTCTGGCAACAGAATAATCATTATTAAAAATACAATTTAAAAATAAGTCATAAGAAGGAAACCCCTATAATGAATTTTCAAAATCAAGCCTATCGATTAATTATGATTGGTTTTCTCATTTTTCCCTTATTCGGGAAGGATAACACCGATAATAGTGAAACCGATACCCAATTGATAACGATTCATGCCGAAGATGCGTTTCTGCCAAGTATTCTAGCCATTCTCGCCCAAGAGAGTGGATATAACATTGTTACAGATCCTAATGTGAATCGACAAGATAAAATATCAATTCATTTAGATGATGTGCCCATTGAACAAGCAATCAACTTGATTGTTCGTGCAGTTGGTTTAAGTTATGAAATTGTTGGAAAATCATTTTTGGTCGCTGACCCTAAAAAATTAAAGGAAGAAGTGGGTGTCACTTCTCATGTGCTTAATCTAAAATATGCTGCTGCTGAGGATGTAAGAGAATTATTGCAGGATATTTCTGAGCAAATTCAGGTCGATATTCCTGGGAATAAACTTCTTGTAAATGCTTCACCCAAAAAGATCGCTGAAATAATACGTGTCGTCGAAGAAATTGATGATCCAGCAACTCAAATTATGTTGGAAACACGATTGATTGAAATTGCCGTTGATGTTGAAGAACAAGTGGGATTGGATTGGTCTAAATTATCTCAGTATTCAACCATATTGGCTGAGAATGGTGAAGAGTTAACAGCAGGTGCTGGTTCAGTATTACCGAGTGAAAATGCAACTGGCCAAATTCCTGCAATAATGCCCTTTAATCGACTTAGCAAAAAAGATGATAAAACATCACTTTATCCCCGATACCTTAGTCGCCAATTAACCGCCTTTGACTTAACGTTGGATTTACTATTAAAAAATAATAAAGCCGAAGTTCTGGCAGATTCAAGATTAACGACTATAAATGGCCGACGAGCTAGTATTAAATTGGTAGATATTGTTCCTTATATCCTCAGCTCTGGTGGTGTAGGTGGACAAGTTCAAGTTCAAAGAGAAGAAGTTGGAATAAAACTTGATATACTACCAACCGTAAATACGGACGGATATATCACGGTAAGTGTGGAACCGGAAGTTTCCACTATCTTTGAATTTATTGGTCCCGATAAAAATATACCCAGGGTTAAAAGCAGAACATCATCTACGACTATTCGTGTAAAAGATGGTGAATCAATTATTATTGGTGGTCTATTAAGTAATGATAAAAAGCTAACCACATTTCAGGTACCGGTTCTTAATAAAATCCCTTGGCTCGGAAAAAAATTATTTACATCTAATGGTGTTGTAGAAAGGAAGACTGATTTAATAATCCAAATTACACCGACCATTGTGAGAGATGAATATACAGGAATTGTGAAATCTCCGGATATGGTCGAATATGAAAAATATGTAGATGATACTCGTGAGGGTAAGCTACCTAATAAAGAAGAAAAAAACATTGATAATGACTCTAATAAAGAGTCCGGAGAATAATATGAAATCATTTATAAAGTATCTAACGCTCCCAACTGCAATCGGTTTATTACTAATCAGTTTATCGTGTGATGATCGAATTCCTGATTCCACCGCAACATCGAATGCGACCCTAGTTATTTCACAAATGCAGTCAATTTCTGATGATGGAACTTCAGTGGGGGAGGTTGTTTCCGGATCATCTAATATGCGATTTGTTGCCACGTTGAAAAATGATACTGGCGTACCTTTAAAAGATAAAACAATAAAGTTTGCACATGATGGAACGGGTGGCTCTTTTGAAAGTGGAACATCCGTAACGACTGATGAAAATGGCCAAGTTGTGAACATATTTAAGCCCAATAGCTCAGAAAATATGGTGGACAAAACAACAACTCCAGAATACGAGGGTTTAACTGTCACAGTAATTTACGAATCTAGTCTAAAAGCAACTGCGGAATTCAATGTTTACCCAAACCAGGATGATGTGTGGCCCTATACCATGTATGTGACATCTGATGTGGACAATATCAAACTTGATAACGGTGAAACCACCGCCCAGATTACAGCGCAGTTATTTAACAAGACAAATACACCACTGCATAACGTGATACTTTTGTTTAATTCAAACAAAGGTTATATAGATGGTGAAGGCACCACGGATAGTACCGGATCTGTTACGATGACCTTCCGAGATAATGGAGATCAAGAGGATATTGGACTGGCAAATATTATTTGCAGTTTTAACCATTCAGGATTTGATAGTGAAATTGCTGATACAGTCAATGTCAGGATTGGGTCCAACAACAATCTTATTCTTGAAACGACTCCGATTTCCTACGAGAATGGATCATCTCAGATTTTAGTAGGTGAAGATATTATCGGTGATATCGCCCTGACACGAATTGTTGCAACTATTCTTGATACTAGTGGAAATGGAATTTCTGGACAGATTATCAGTTTAAAAGCTACATCGTTAGGCGCCAGTGTAGGATCATTAGAAATAATTTCATCCGAGACGGACCATGAGGGAAAATTTTATGCCTATTTTGATGATGGTGGTAATTCATACCTGGATATTGCAGGAACAACAGAATTTGATGGCGTTGTGATTACAGCCTATCTTGGTGATTCGACTAGCACAACTACAGCAATAAGTAATTTAAATGTTTACCCCGATGATGCATGGCCTTATTTACTCTATCTCAATTCTGATGTCGACCAGATATTGTTAGACAATGGTGTTACTACAGCTGAAATAGAAGCAAGAGTCGTGAATCAGTATGATGCCCTAGTCAAGAATGTTACCCTTAATTTTGAATCAGATAAGGGGACAATTGACCCAACCGGCGTCACAGATTCTACTGGTGTTATTACACTTACCTTTAGTGATAATGGCACACAGGATGACATTGGATTAGCCAACATCCAGGCTTCCTTTGAGCACCCTGGATTCAGTGCCACAGTTACAGATTCTGTCCAGATTGCCATTGGCACCAATAACGGACTCGCTTTGGAAATTATTCCCGTATCTTACGATGAAACAGGACCAACAGTCATAGTTGGTGAAGATATCGCCGGGAATGCATCTGGCACCTTATTGGTTGCCACTGTGATGGATACATTGCAAAATCCCATTTCCGGAATTCCGGTGGAATTTTTAGCAACATCCGGGAGTAGTGCAGTCGGCACAATTTCTTATATTAATACCGTTTCGAATGCGGAGGGCCAAGTGGTGGGCTATTTCGATGATGGGGGAACCGTTTATACCGATAATCCCGGTACACCCAATTATGAAGGTGTATCCGTTGTGGCTTATTTTGGGGATAAGGTAACGGATCCGCAAACATTTAATGTCTATGATGAAGAAGATGTTTGGCCCTACAGTTTGTATTTGACAACAGATACGGATGTTATTCAATTGGATGGGGGTGAAACATACGCAAATTTAGTTGCGCGGCTTCTCAATAAATTGGGCAACCCGGTAGACAACGCACAAATTGCTTATTCTGCAACAAAAGGATACATCAATTCCGTTGGGTACACTGATTCTACAGGTGTGGATTCCGTTATATTTACAGATTTGGGAGATGAAGAAGACTTGGGTGTATCTGATATTACTGCCACCTTTATCCACCCGGGGTTTGAGGATAATCCTATTTCTGATCTTTTACAAATTTATATTGAAGATCCAACTTTTCAGCAATGCACTTACATTAATATACCCGCATCGGTACCAGGGTCCATTGTTGTAGAAAATGGCGGCGGGACTGAGTCAACAATGATCAGAGCAGAACTATTTGACGATAATGATAATTTAATTAATACACCTACCTTAGTCCGATTTAAACTGCATCCTATATTAGACGGGTGTTATTTAGAAGAGCCGGGTGTGACGGATACCACGGTCTATACCGTAAATGGTGTTGCCTCTGTTTCTGTAAATAGTGGAACCAGACCGGGTCCAATTCGTGTTGAAATCAGCTCTGATTGTGATGGCGATGGAACACCTGAAATTGAATCCGTAGCAGTACCAGTAATCATTGAAGCTGGACCACCCTATTATATTCAGGCAAATTGGAGCGTAGAATCAACAGAAGAAACAGGGGGTTGTATTTTTAAAAGACAAGTTGCAGCTTTGGTTTATGATCGATATTCCAATCCTGTGGAAGATTCTACTTATGTATATTGGAAAATTGAACCTGTTTTGCCAGATACTGTTATTTCTGCCGAAATATATGGTACTAGTTTTACAAATAATGAACCATGGCAGGCCGGAGCAGATACAGCACATGGTGTCGCTTTTTCAACTATGCTATATACAAATGATTTTCAAGGACAAAATTGTATTGTAACAGCCTACACTTGGGGAGGCGATCTGGACGGCGATGGTGTTTATGGTGATTCCGTTGGTGCAATTATTAATCCTGAAGATGGGTTTACACTTGTTAGTGTTTTTGATCCTGAAGTGACCTTGTCCGTTTCGCAATCATTTCATGATTTTACAATTCCGGTTGCTACGAATGAAGTAGCCATTATGCTTACTGCTCGAATTACAAGTGCATGTGGTGAATCCGTAGAGGGTATCCCGATTGGGTTTTCCGGTGTTGGAGTTACCGAATGGAGAGAAGTTGGATTAGAGAATTTTGATGATTATGGAATCGATACTGTCAATAATACAAATGATCAAGGTGAGGGAGATGGTTGTTTTACCTGGCGTGATTATGGAATTGATGATGATCCTCAAACATTAGATTGGGGCACCTGGAATGATCAGCATGACTCATTTGATACAGACGGGGATGGTTTGTGGGATGCAAACGAATTTTCTGAAAATTTCGAAGATTATGGATTTGATCAAATTGATGGAACCTTTGATGAAGGTGAGAATAATGGATATTGGGATGGGTACCATATGATTGGGTGTGAACCAATTGTAAAAACAGATCAGGATGGATATGCACAAATCATAGCAGTTTTTCCAGTAGAATTATGTGTGTGGCAATCTTTTGATGAAGCAAATAATTTATGTTCTTGGGAAGGGTTTGATGCAACTGTATTTGCTACATCCCTTGTCCCTGAAATTGTTGCCAGTAATGATGTTGCAATTACGCTACAACGCTCACCAACAGCAGGACCTTGTTTCTAATGAGTACAGATTTCAATCCACAATTTTCAAAAATAGGTGAAATATTAATTCACCAAGAGAAAATTTCAGAAAGTCAATTAAACCAAGCATTAGCTGAACAAAAGAATACCCAGGGTAAATTGGGGCAAACACTCATTGAGATGGATGCAATAAGGGAAGAAGTTGTTACATCGGCCTTTGCATTACAAATGGGATATAAGGTTGCAGATAACTTTATTTTATTAGAAGCTGATCCAAATATTGCAAGCATGATTCCGGAAGATTTTGCTCGTTCCAACCGTGTTTTGGCCGTCAATAAAAATGAGTCTAGTATCGTTGTTGCCATGGAAGACCCAGAAGATCTTATTACGGTTGATGCCATAAAACGTCTAACAAATTTGGATCCTGACATTCTAGTTTCTGGAACAACTTTGATGGAAAAGGCGCTTGATAAGGTTTATGGTGAAATTCAGAAAACGGCTGAAGTCAGTGAAACAATTGAGAGTATTACTGTTATTTCGGGTGATGAAGGGTCTCAAGAGAAAGTAGATTTATCTCCAGAAAAAGCATCAGCTGAAGATGCACCCATTGTAAAACTTGTTAATTTGATTCTTATTGAGTCCATTAAAGAACGGGCGACGGATATTCATATCGAGCCCATGGAAAAACAAATTTACATTCGAATTAGAATTGACGGTGTTTTACAAACAATCATGACGCCACCTATTACGTCTTTAAGTGGGTTGGTCACTCGAATCAAAATTTTATCAAATTTAAATATTGCTGAAAAAAGGCTCCCACAAGATGGCCGCTTTTCTATAAATTCTCCCGGGAAAGATTTGGATGTACGCGTCTCAATTTTACCCACGATTTATGGTGAAAAAATCGTAATGCGTCTTTTGGATAAAACAGGTTTCGATATTAATCTGAAATCTTTAGGGTTTCCACAGCAAAACCTTGGCATCTTTAAAAAGATCATTAATCAGCCCTATGGGATGGTCGTTGTTTCTGGACCAACAGGGTCTGGTAAATCCACATCATTATATGCTGCCTTGAAAGAAATTAAAAGTGATCGAACAAATATTACTACCGTAGAAGATCCTGTGGAATATCAGTTAGATGGAATTAATCAAGTTCAGGTTTTTGAAGATATCGGATTAACATTTGGTTCAACACTTCGGTCGGTTCTTAGACAAGATCCAGATATATTACTAATTGGTGAGATTCGAGATGGCGAAACTGCAGATATTGCAGTGAAATTTGCCTTAACGGGGCACCTTGTATTTTCAACTGTTCATGCAAACGATGCACCTGGAACGATTACTCGTTTATTAGATATTGGAATTGCTCCATTTTTAGTCGGTTCCTGTTTAAATCTTGTGATGGCGCAAAGATTAGTTAGACGAATTTGCCTAAATTGCAAAGAAAATTATACACCTTCCCGTGAAGAATTGGACTTGGTTGGTTTAGATCCTGGGAAAGTTAAAGGTGATTTATTTCAAGGAAAGGGATGCGCGGATTGTAGAAATACTGGTTATAAAGGACGACTCGCAATATTTGAAATGATCCCCATGGCTCGTGAATTACGGAAACTTGTATTTGACAGTGCAAATGAAGATGATATTCGAGAATCTGCACTCAAAAATGGGATGATAACACTTCGTGAAGCTGGTTTATCAAGAGTATTAGAAGGGATTACTACCGTAGAAGAAATTGTTAGATCGACTGTTGAAGATTTATAGTGGCAACCTATACCTATTTAACAAAAGATACTGAAGGCAAACGTAAGGAAGGTGAAATCCGTGCGGATTCATTAGACCATGCTATTCAGAAATTAACTTCAAATGGCCAATTGGTCATTTCAATGAAAGAAGTGGATGATACGTTTGATTTCCTGGGTCCTTTTTTAGATGAGATTCAACTCTCTATTGAAAAATTTAAAAATCGAATTCCATTAGCCAATATTGTTTTTTTTACGCGCCAATTAGCCACAATGTTTTCAGCTGGACTCACATTAGAGAGAGCTATTCAAAGTTTAGCTGGCGAAGAAAAACATCGGAAATTTAAAAAAATACTTACGTCCGTAGGTGATAATATTCGCAAAGGGTTAAACCTTTCAGAATCGTTCGCACGCCATCCAGGGGTTTTTAATAATTTATTTGTTGCCATGATTAAGGCTGGGGAAGTTAGTGGAAATTTGAATGAAATTCTCGAGCAATTGGCATCCTATTTAGAGAAGGTTGATGATACGCGGCGTAAGGTTAAATCTGCCATGAATTACCCCATTTTTATGATTGTTTTCTTGGGAGTTATGTTAGCAACAATGTTATTAGTTATTATTCCAAAATTTTCCCAAGTCTATGCCCAATTGGGTGCAGGGTTACCTCCGGCCACACAAAAGATGATTGATTTGAGTGAATGGTTTGGAAACAATGTTGGTTTTATTGGCTTTATTATTTTTATGTTTTTTGGATCATTATGGTTGATTTCCAAAACGCAACGAGGGGGATTAACCGTTGACGCTATTAAATTAAAAACACCTGTTTTTGGGGATCTTCTCGAACAATCTATTCTAAATAAATTTTGTAAAACTTTTGGAATTTTAATTGGTGCTGGAGTCCCTGTTTTAGAAACGACTGCCTTGTTAAAGAAAGTTGTTGATAATCGAGTTTATGAAACTGCAATTGCAGATGCATCTGACTTTATTCGAGACGGGTATAATATTTCTACAGCCTTACGGCGGACCGATGTTTTTCCATCCATCTTATTACAGCTTACATCTACCGGAGAAGAAACTGGGGAGTTAGATGATTTGTTAGATCGTGCAGCGACTTATTATCAAAAACAAGTAGATGCATTGGTTGAACGAATGACAACATTAATAGAACCTTTACTTATTTTATTGGTGGGAGCAGTTATTGCCATTATGGTTGTACTAACTTATCTCCCTGTATTCCATTTAGGCTCTGCATTACAGTCTGGATTATAAACAATGTTATTTTCTTTAACTGGAGGAATACTCTCAGGAGTTGGAATTAAATTGACAATTAATTGGTTAGAGATTGATGAGTACAAAATTGGAGTTAAAAATTTTCTGATTGAAAGCCTTTGTGGAATCGCATGGGTATGGGCTTTTTATAAACTTCCATTTAATGAAGCACTCATTTTTTCGTTGGTATTTTCAATTTTGATTGGAATTAGTTTTGTTGATTTATACACTTTCCAAATCCCGATTATTTTTATTTTAGTAGGGGGTTTGATTGTTTTGAGTGGGACCTTTTTGAATCAAACATATTTTTCTTCTGCATTATGGGGAATATTTGTAGGCTCTATTATTCCAATGATTATTATGGGATTAACATGGTTAGTCACAAAAAGGCAAGGGATGGGATTTGGCGATATTCAATTGGGTCTAATTTTAGGTGCTTGGCTGGGCCCTATGAGAATGGCGATAACTCTTTTTGGTGCAGCTTTGCTAAGTTTAATAACTTGGGTTATTATTTCTATTATTCACGAATTTGATAAAAATCGAGCTTTACCAATGGCTCCGTTTTTAGTTTTTGCAGGGATTGGCGTTTATATTGGCAGTATTTACTACCCAGAATTCTTTCATTTGTTGATCATTAAATAGAGGTTTACATGTCAGTCTTTCGTACTCAATTTTTACTTATTATTTCAATATCTCTCGTGATAGGAGCAGAAATTAAACCCGTTTCTATTCACAATGGATTTCAAACT
>JABHAX010000013.1 GCA_018674095.1 Fidelibacterota bacterium | reverse complement strand
GGTAAATGATTTGGATTTCATTAGCGGATCCTATGGCCTTCCCATGGAATTCAGTTTGTTTGTGGTCCTAGATTTGGGACTGATAAGTTTCAATAGATTCAGATTGCTTTTAAAAAAATAATCCAAATCCATATTCAACTTTTTCTCTAAATTTCCACTAACACGAAATCGGAGATTCGCTATGAAACGATACATTTTTTCTACTATTCTACCCCTCATCATCGTGTTGCCAATTTTGGCAATTCAAGATCATCCCACGAACTCAATCACTGATACAATGGAAATTTCATCAATAGTTCTTTGCGGTAATTGTGGAGAATTAAAAGGCACTGATGTTTGCTGTGCCACGGATGCAATCGTCTGTGGATGTGGTGCACATAAAGGTTCCCCAGCTTGTTGCAAGATCGAGCTATCGGGACAAGATGTAACCCTTTGCAACAACTGTGGACAGGTGAAAGGGACAGATATTTGCTGCGCTAAGAATGCAGCGAAATGCGATAATTGTGGCAAAACAAAAGGGTCTCCCGGCTGCTGTTTAGGCGTTGTAGAAAATGAACCTAACCGAGAAAAGCATGAATAAATATCTCTTCCGAATTTGGGTAACTTTTTTTGTTTTTTCTTTCTTGAATGGTCAAGGATTATCGGGTGGTGACCTTCTGAATGAAACACCTCTCTACCCAGTTCCAGCAGAGATGACATTTGAAGAATACCAGGATATGAATCGCCGGCTCACCATTGGCTTAGCCCTGACATCAATTCCGATTCCAGGAATTGTCCATAGTTATGCCGGAGAGAAAAAAAAAGCACGCCGTTTATTTATGATTGGTGCAGGTGGATTAGGATTGATGGTTGCAGGTGCATCCATGATGGAAGAAAAGGATTGGGCAGACACTCCCTATGATGTTATGGTTTTGAATGCCGGTGAAGATAATGAGAAACGCTACGAGAAAATTCCAGTCAATCAAGTTGGAGATGAGATTGGTTATAAACTGATTCCATTAAGAAAAGAAAGTGACGGTTCTGGTGGTGGACTTATTGTTTTGGGTGCCATTGTTTTGGTTGGAGATATTTTGTATGATTGGCTTTATGGCTGGAAAATGATTGTAAATAAGCGGGATGCAGTCCGCTATAAATATGGGCAGCAAATAAGTTTATCAGTTCAGCCAACTATTGACCCGTTTGTACACGCAGCAAGATTAAATTTTAATCTGAATTTTTAAAACAACTACTGTCATTATAAGAACCCTGGACAAATTTTTTACCATTTGAGTTTGTCACATCCGTCATTCGTAAGGTGGGGGAATTTGATTTAAATAACGTTTACCAAAGATTCAATCTCAAAAACCTTTTATATTGGAATAAATTCTACCCATGAAAAAATGGGTGATTATTGGAATTCTGTTATGCTCTGCTCTATGGGCTAAGGACCGTTGGTATTCTAAAAACTTAAAAGGGATTGAAGAATTAAATCTTGAATTCAATTTAATGGGCGTTGAAGACGCAGTTTGGGAAAATCGTGTTGTCAGTTTTATAGAACTTCGATTTTTGGAATATGATTTACGGATGGTAAAAAATAAAATGCCAAAAATTTCCTTCGATATTCATGTATTGGATTCTCGTGTTGAAGCTGTTTCATCCTTTCTCGTAGTTTTATCCGTTTATAATTATAGCATTTCTGAACCGAATTATTATAAATCTATAGCGGATACGCTCATTACAAAAAAGCTCATGACAAGCAAAGTTTTCTCTCATGAAATCATGGGTCAAAGTTCAAGTGAGAACCTTTATAAGGATGTTGAAAAGTCCGTTAACCAGTTGATATCTTTTTTTATCGATCAATGGTTTAGAGACAATCCCATGAAGCAATTTTAGATATTTTTTTTTAAAGCTCATCCTTTGACTATTTGTCAGAGTGATGTAATTTTTCGGGAAGGGCGGAAAACAAACCTTCACTTTCAATGATGTCCATAATCCGAGGTATAATCATTCTCCAATTTGTGTGTTTTTGTTTTGCATCAGAAACCACCAAAGCCGTATCTCTTAAGACGGGAAGCCAGCTTGCTATTTTGGAATTTGAAGGTTGGGCTATTTCCCAACCCTTGACTGAATTCCTAACGGAAGAATTTCGAGAAACGGTTAGAGATTTGAAAATATTCCAAGTTCAGGATCGGGGCATTACCAACAAATTCAAAATATTCAAACCACGAAAAAGGGATTATTGGTCCTGCTGGAGTGAAGAATGCGCCTTAGATCTGGGACGTAAATTGGGTGTGAATTATGTGCTTGCTGGAAATATCCAGAAAAAAGGAGATGATGAATTTTTAATTAAAGGTCGGTTATTTTCTGTGGATATGGAAACAATTCTGAATGAATTTGCCATGAACAGTAGCGGCATCACCGACAGTCTTCTTTTGGAAATGAAAAAGATGGCTTATAACGTAAGTGGTCTTCCCGTTCCAGATACATTATCTGTTGGTTCTGATTTGTCTCAAGTAGCAACCTCTGAAGATATTAAACAAAAACGGCAATGGATTCAGTTACCACCAATTCCCAGTAAAATTAAAGCACTTATGATGTCCACCGCACTCCCAGGGAGTGGGCAAATTTGGGCTGAAAAAAAATATCCCGGCTATGGTTTTATGGGGACAGAGGCAACACTCGGTACGGCCGCGCTTATTGCATATCTCCAATATGACAAAGCTTGGGGCGGATTTGAAAAAACGTATTCTGATTACCAAAAGGGATCTGATCCACATGAATTAATTGAACTCCGGCCCAAAATAATTCAATATGCAGCAGACACCCGAAAATATAATGCCTTTATGAAGAATATCCGGAGTGTTGGACTCTCTATCTGGGCTGTGAATATGGTCCACGCCTATCTTGTCGCGCCTAGCGATGACTTTTTTGATGGAGAATATTTTTTCGACCTTGAGTACAAAACCGATGTGAATCAGGTGCAATTCAATGTCAATTTTTAATCTATTACGAGTGCGCATACCGGTCCTGGTTTTGTGCTCTTTCATATTTTTTACTTGTGATGATGCTACGTATGATTTGGATAATCCAAATGATCCAGAAAATATGGATCTGGAACCACCGGCACTATTTTTTCACCCTTCGGAAATAGATACAAAACTCGATTCATCTTTTTCTATGCAGCTTTACGGCCTTAAACTGAAACCTGCAGCAGCAGCCCATTTGGATATCCGATATGAATACGGAAGTGTTCAAATTGATTCTGTCGTTGCCGATACTTTTTTTCAGAGCTTAAATGATCCATTCCAAATCGTAGATGATGATTCTAGTGGAACGCTTGACTATTTTATTTATTTATTACCGGATACTGTTGCCGAAATGAACGAAGGCGGAACCTGGTCCTTAGCTACAGTTTATTTCACGGCTATTTCAACCGGTGGGTCGGAACTGTTGTTTGGTGAAAATACCAAACTTCGGGATGCTAATAATGATTCTGTTGCAGTAAAAAGTTTTGGTTCGGGGTTTATTAATGTGGAATAAATTATTATCATTTAACCAAATCGGAGTTCTATACTTATTTCTATTTCCTGTGCTTGGATTTTCCCAATGCTTCGATACAGAAATCACAGAAGCAGATTTTCCCTACAGCCATTTGGCAGATTTGACAACAGAGGACGATGATTGGGATCAAAGTATGTTTCCATATCCTGGAGAGGGAGCCCACGAAAATGGAGCCAATGGAGCGGATTATACCTACAAACTAACCCTATCCCAGCCAGCAGTTATTTATGTAACAACCTGTGATGAATTGACGAATATAGATGTTCAAATTGGGATATATACAGCCGATTGCGATGAAACTTCGTGGGTCTTTTTTCAGGATGATTCTAATACACCCATATATTATCCGGATGAAACAAATGAATCTTTTGATTTTTCATGTATCTCAGGATTTGAATCGGCACCGCAATATGCAAATATGCTTCCAAATATTGAGTGGGATGCAGGGACTTATTATATAGTAGTTGACGATCGTGCAGGAACACCTGGAACGGGATCTGTTAAAACATGGATGGGATATTCGTTGTTGGTGGATTCTACATCTACGTCAGGCGATTCTGAAGAAGTGAATTATTATTTTAGTGAGGGCGTTTTTGGCGGTGAATATTCCGATGTGTATTATGGGAATGGTATTGGGTTGGAGACAGGCGATTATTCGGTAGAAATTAATCCCAATGGCGGAAATGCGGATGAAGCAAATTTAACATCCTTGGAATCAGCCACCGGTGGTGCATTAGCAGGTGGAGAAGAAACAGTTGTATTGAACCTGGAATATCCAAACACACCTAGTGGTGGAGAAATATTGACGGTTGGACCTGCTTCTGTATTTTCAATTTTTAATAGCGTTGGTGTTCCACTATTGGATGTGGATGGCATATCTATTTCTTTGATTGATCTTTTGGCGCCAACAATTGACTTCACCGACCCAGAGAATAATTCAACGGATATTTCCACCGTCTCCAATATATCAATTGCCTTTACAGAAGCTGTTCAAAATTCAATTGACGCTGCGAATATAACGTATGCTAATGCCACAGATTGTTTTATACTGGAAGAAGCTGTCTCAGGAGAAATATTAGCATTCGACATTATGTCTAGTGATCAAATAGGTTTCGAGATAACCCCCGATGTTCAACTTCCAGAATTAACGGCAATTAAATTATCTATGTTATCTACGATTGAGGACGTAAATAATAATGGATTTCAATTTGATACACTCCGTTTTTTAACGGCAGATGAGTCGCCACCCCAAATCGATTCCAGTGCTATGTCCTCCATCAATGATTATGTTTCTCTTACATTTAATGAGGGTGTATTCTCTAACAATAATGGCAGTGGTGGATTAACGCTTGATGATATCAACTATACATTTAATGCGAATGAGGGGGGAACCTGTGACAGTATTTCTCTTACAGGAATTACCAGTAATGGAGGTGGAGCTTTAGTTGGTGGAGAATCAACCATTCATGCTTTAATCTCGTTAAGCGCCGCACCCAGTGGCGTGGAAACAATTACATTATTTCCGGTGGATAATGCTTCAATCTTTGACGCTGCTGGAAATTCCATGAATACCGGTGAAATATCTGATGAAGTAACCCTTTTAGCATCTGCACTTTTAATTTCAACAGACTTAGCGGACAGTAACGTTTATGTGGATCTGGGTTTTTCGGTGGGCATTTACGGAAATGCCTATCTATCACTTGCTGTTTATTTGGAAGCGTTTGAATCCTCGATCGAAACAAATAGTGGCACTGCCACAACACTCACCCTTACGAGTTTGACTAATCTGGAAAATAATGCTTTGACTGGTGGGGAAGATTCTGTTCGAATTCATATGGTATTTAATGAATTGCCTTCCGGTGTTGAAACAATCACCTTATCACCTACAACAGATTTTAGCATTTATAGTATTTCGAGGGTTCCTATTCCGAATGGTCAAATTTATGGACCAATTGATTTATATGATGAACATCCACCTGTTGGAGTGGATGATGTGGATGATGGAGAAACTAATGTCAGTGAAATGGACACCATTACTATTTCGTTTAATGAAAATATTTACTTTCGAGTGACGGGGAATCAAGTTACTTTGGGTGAATTATCACCTCTTATTACACTAAAATATGACAATAATTCCGGTGCTGATATTCCGTTTTTAATTGATCTCATAAATGATCCGCCGATTATTTCCATTTACCCGGCTGTTGGGTATGATAGTGAATCAATTGTGTATTATAATTTTACAGCAGTAATGCAGGATGTGAATAAGAACGACGACACTTATAATTTTAATGCAACTTTTACTGTGCGTGATTATTTAGCACCTCGTGTAGAATTCGACACATTGGCTTTTGATAATTCATATCTTGATTTAATTTTTGATGAAGAAATTTATGGAACGGATCAAGAAACGGGAGCAATCCAAGAAACAGAGATTCAAATAGAACTTTTTAATAATGGGAGTATAACCGATACAGTTATGATTACCAGTTTGACCCGGACTGATAGTAATTTTCTCATCGGCGGAGAACAAAGTGTCCGTGTGAACCTTGAATATAATTCTACGCCAAGTGGGGATGAAACCATGGTCGTTACTGTAAATAATGGCGTATCAATCTATGATGATTCAGGAAATCAAATGGCAGCTCAAGCTTTAACTGACACCATTCAACTTAATGATATTTTGCCTCCCAGTATTGAAATGATCTCAGTTCCTATCGATTCTTTTATTCGATTAATGGAGGATATCCCAATTACGTTTTCTTTCAATGAAAAAATAGATTCTTTAGAGTTTACCGTTACAGCAAGTGTCGCTGATTCAGTCAAATTTGATTCAACAAAATCTGATTCTGCAATTGAAATAGTTTTGGAAGCACCTTTCACTAGTTTTGATTCTATCACGGTTTATTTCTCTTATATCGAAGATGAAGACTCGTTGTCAACTGTCGATATTTCTTATACTTATGTAACACCACTTTTAGGCGATTATAATTTAGATTCAACAATTTCATTTATCGATTTGGATACATTGGTGAGTCGTTGGGATGCAAATGATTTAAATTTTGAATTAGGTCCAGTTACTGGGGTTGCTCCTCATTTTGTATCGACTCCAAATAGTGTATTTGATATTGATGATGGAATGGCATTTGTCCAAATGTGGTCTTGGTATCAGAAAACCTATGGTGAAATTATCCGGGATACAGTTGTGGTGGGTCGCCCATTAAATATTATACAACATGGTGACAATTTATTTATTATGATGGATGATTCAATTTCTTCAGGTCAAATTCAATTTGTGTATGATCCCGGTGAAACGCCTATTCAGTTTGGAAGTTTATCTTATGATGATTCAAAAATCACCCTTACAAACCATCGACCAGAAAAAGGATATTCCATATTAGAATTTGCTCGATCGACCGTAGGCGTAAAGGATACATTCTTAATTAAAATTGAAAAACATATTCAAGATATTGAGATTTATTATCAACTCATGGACGAGAGAAAAAGGATTGTACAAAAAGGAACCATTAATGCTAACAGTTCCCAACTACCTTCAAAAGTTGCATTATATCCTGCTTACCCAAATCCGTTTAATCCTGTTACAACACTTTCATTTGATGTGCCAGAAAATACTCAAGGTCCCGTCCTATTGAATCTATTTGATATTACAGGAAGGAAAGTTGAAACTTTAATCAATGGAAGTCTTCTTCCTGGAACATATAAAATAAAATGGTTCCCTTCACAAATGGCATCTGGATTGTATTTTGCAAAGTTAAATGTTGGGCATATTACTAAAACTCAAAAAATTATATTTTTGAAATAGACCTGATTTATAATCATCGTTTCTAACTTTAATTATTTTTGTATTCATTATCCTTATGAAAACACATCTTCATATAATAATAGAGTTCATGAATCAAAATTATTGAATGATAAAATTCAATATCAACATTATAGCGATCACTGTTAATGATGTTTTAAAAAGAATCTGAAATACTTTTTCAGGGACGAAATCTAGAATATGTTTACCAAAATTTGTGCCTATGAACACAGCAATAACTAATGGGAATAATATGGAAATTTCTGAAAAATAATTAAATTGAAAAAAGAAAATAAATAAAGGGATTTTTCCAGTATGGCTGATGGCTTGGCAAAATGCTTTATTGGCAATAATTGTTTCTTTGCTCAGTTTCCGTTTTAGAAAGAATGGAGCAATAAGCGGGCCGGTTGCCCCAATAAATACTGTGGAAATTCCGCTGACGAATCCTACTCCAAAAAAACTCGACAAATCATCTTTTGGCTTTGGACGACGCCCAAATAAGAACCAAAGGATGAATAAACCTATAAATGGTTTAAGAAAATCAACTTTGATTTCCTTAGCTGAATCTACTTGAAATAGAGTGATAAGTATGAAAATAATCAGAGCGGATAAACTCAACCCTAATGTAACGCCTGGCAAATAAGTTTGAATAATATCTTTTTTGATATGATGGCGAAAAACAAAACTGCGTGTTATATTGCTGATTAATTGAATTATGCCATGTAAAGCAATGACTACATATCCATCTGGTATAATAATTGCCATAATTCCTAAAAGAATTATCCCACCACCCATTCCTAATACAGCTGAGATTGACGATGTAATAAATGCTGCAATTATTAAATAGTAAGTTTCCATGACGTTAAATTTATCGGATTTTCTTATCCATGCGGATACAAATTAAGGAATGACACATATCTAAATAAAAATAAGTTTGGATATTCTGTGGTTATACATTATCGTTAAATAAATTTCCCCAATTCATTTCTTCATATATAATCACCATTGATATCTAAAGTTGGAAGCCTAGTCGCTGAAGTAGCTTCTTTTTGAAATGTTTATTTGGCTCATTGCATTGCATGATAATCTCACGGTACATTTCGCACGGCATGAGAAATCTTCCGACGACAAAACAACTCCGTGAAAAATATGATCCTAATGCAGTCATGGCGGTGGTGGATCAAACGTTTCAAACCCACCTTGATAAACTTCGATCCTGTCTTGGTCACCCTGATAGTCCCCTATCTCATTATCAAAGAGATTTACAAATATCACTCTTAGATCCAAATCCCAAAAAAGATAATGCGCTCGTAAATGAATTGGCAGCCACGTTAAAGGATCCTTTATATTTGATGACACTGTCCAAAAAAGCGAGAACAAAAGTCACCCAAGATATGCGAGGATTTCATACAGACCTTGTAGAATCTCAATTGACGAGAATTAATATCTTTTTAGATGACGATGAAATTGCATCACCAAATATCGGATCAGATCCAATGCCAAAGCATAGAGGATTAGGAAATGTTTTTTGCATTCTTCGTGTGGTGAAAAAAGATCTTGAATTGGAGTTAAGATATTGTCACGATCAACCGCGGGCAGGATATTTATCTAGTTTACAAACATCCATGGGAAATTTTTTTAATTGTCTCAGGGAAATTAATATGACCCAAAAAGACCAAATTACACTTGTTCAACAATTGTTTGATATATTTCATGTGGATTGGGAAGAAGGAGACCGGAGTAATATCAAAGTATCTCTCCAGCAGCCTGCATTGGCTAGTTTTGAAAGAACCAAACATGACTTGAGACAAATTCCGCAAACTTTTTATTCCAAATCATTTTCAGAAGATATTATGAAGGATTTGGAAATCCATTCCACATTGATGAAAAAAAGATTAAGACGTTTTTGACAACCTTTTAAAAAAATGATTGTCAGATCATTTATGAAACAAACATTCCATTATACCAGCGGCGAGATGGTTAAAACAGGCGTGACCTTTGGGGCAGCCTTGGCTATGGCTATTTCATTTAATATGAATCAATCAGTATTCTGGGCTTTGATTCATGGACTTTTATCCTGGATATATGTGGTTTGGTACATTTTAATTTATTAGGAAAACAAAATAATGAGGAAACTTTATAGAAATCCTGTAGAAGGAAAAATCGCAGGTGTTTGCGAGGGCATTGGTAACTATTTTAACATTGACCCAGTCATTGTTCGACTAATCTTTTTGATGGCATTGTGTATGGGAGGCGGACTTTTGGTTTACATAATTGCATGGATCGTGATCCCAAAATTGCTTGTTCAACAGGGTTTTGAAGGAAGCACTACAGTAGGATAATCCATAAATTCGTACTCGTTTAAAAGGGGCAGAATTGTCCCTTTTTTATTTTGAAAAATGATTGTTTCATCTATCCAAAATTGTTTCTACACTTCATCAAGTTTGAACCGAGACGAACTAAGTTTTCGTCTCAAAAACTAATTTAAAAACATAGATTAAAACCTACATCAATTCAAGTTAAAAATTGGAACTTCATTTTATAATCGAACCATTTTCAGTTTTATGGTGGACTGGCATCATTGGCTCAATTTGTATTTCGGTTGGACTCATCCAACTGGCCATACGAATTCCACCGGATAAGCGTCGTCTTATCATGATATCGATTGGGCTCCTACAAATTGGATGTGAAATTTGGCGGCAATGGTATTTGACTGAGCTAGGAATTTGGTCATTTAAGAATTCACTCCCACTACACTTATGTAGAATTACATCCATTCTTACAGGCATAATGATGATTCGATCCCACCAATTAGGATTTGAATTTTTAGCCCTTATTGGGATTCCGAGTGCAATCCATAGTTTACTCACACCGGAGCTTATCAATGGTGGTGATATGTTCCAAATTATAGAATATTACATTAGCCATGGAGGCATCATTTTAATTACATTTTATCTCGCCGTTGTAGAAGGGTACAGGTTAAGAGAAAATTCATGGAAAACAGTCTTTATGTTTTCTCAGATTTTGCTTCTTGTTATCGTAGCTTTGAATTATGTATTAAATTCTAATTATATGTTTCTTTGCCAAAAACCCTTGGCAAAGAATCCATTGATAATTGGAGAATGGCCTTGGTATATCTTAGGGTTTGAAATTGCCGGAATCATTCATATCCTTTTATTTTATATGGGATTTCGGAAACTAAAACCTTTACCATTTTGATGGCTTAAATTTAGGGTATCTTTTTATCATTAATCAAAAATCTTAGAATAATGCTAAGCAAAAAAATATTATGTCTGATCTGTCTTTCGCTTATGATGGGTTGCAGTTCTGTCGTGAAAAAAATTATTCCTTTAAATTCTCTACCGAAACCTTCGGGAGAATTCGCAGTGGGTACTGTTCAATTTCATTGGGAAGATTCATCTCGGAAAGAATGGTTTTCTAAAGAAGACACCACAGACTTCAGAGAAATTATGGTTCAAATATGGTATCCATCTGATGAAACGCCATCTGGTTCTGCGAACCCTTATATGGATTATTTGGACTTAAGAGTTCCGGAATTTTCCAAACAGGTGGAATTACCTGTTTTCATGATAAAACATATTTCTGATATTTCGACCCAATCTTATCCACAGTTGCGAATGGCAGAATCAACGTCCAAATTCCCTGTTCTTATTTTCTCCCATGGATTGGGTGGAATGAGAGTCCAGAATACCGCTTATATTGAAGAATTAGTAAGCCACGGTTTTGTTGTCGCAGCCATGGACCATTCTTACGATGCAAATATTACAATTTTCCCTAATGGCCATAAAAAATTATATGATTCAAATTTGCCTAAAGGTTTAAAAGATGAAACGGTCGGATTTAGTATTCGATACAAGCAATTGGATATTCGGACTAAAGACGTTTCATTTGTTTTGGATGAATTAGAAAAACAAGTGTCTGATGATCCTAATTCAATATTTTTCCAAAAGTTACATTTAGGAAATGTGGGCATATTTGGCCATTCTTTTGGCGGCGCAACCAGTGTATCAGCTGCATTTCACGATTCGAGAATTTCTGCATGTTTATCTTTAGATGGATGGTTTGAAATTCTCCCTCGAAATATTTTAACGGAAGGACTAACAAAACCCTTTTTTCATTTAGGTCAGGAAAAATGGAAAAAACCATTGAATTATAAAAATCGGGATCAATTGGCCGCAAATTCAACGGGACCCACTTGGGTAACAACTTTCTTAGGGTCAAAACATTTTGATTATATGGATTTACCCTTATTTACCAAATGGACAAAAAAATTAAATTTAACGGGAACAATTGAACCGTTCGATTTTTATCATACATTAAATGAAATTCAGCTAACTTTTTTCAATCATTATATAAAAGAGACACAATCATTTCAACCCGAATTGATTGAACAGAAAAGCCCCTTTTTTAAGATTGAAAAATCGAATCCTAATCAAGAACAATCAAACTTATAAGAAGGATTCCAAAAAATGAACATGTTAAAATATAGTTTATCGCCATTGTTTTTAATCGGATTATTGGCATGTGATTGGATGGGTCCAAATGCTGTTTGGATGTTCTTTGTAGCTTTTTCAACTTTTCTTATTTTAGGAGATTCTTTTTTCGGGAATGATACCACATTAACTCAAAAGTCTAATAATCAATTGAATCCTATTTTGTATTCTATTTTGCCATTATTGTTGTTAAAATTATTTCATATTTCATTATTAGGGATGGGGGATACCCAGTCCTATATTTTCCAAATTTTAGCGTCGGATTCAATATTTTTTTCTTGGCAGTATTCCTATAATTCTGTGGATCTTTTAGGTATTATTCTTTCATCCGGTTTAATGATCGGTGGAATTGGAACCGTTGTAGGACATGAATTAGTTCATCGAAAAAAGAATTCTTTTGGATTTAAAGTCAGTAATTGGTTATTGGCTTTAACCTGGGATCCAGCTTTTGGAATTGAACATGTTCATGGACATCATAAATATATTGCAACGTATGAAGATCCTGAATCAGCTCGTCGGAATGAAGGTGTATATTCGTTCATTATTCGATCTACAATTGGAACCTTGAAAAACGCATGGGCATGGGAAAAAAGTAGATTATCTCAAAAAGGGTTGAGCCCATTTTCAGTTCAGAATCAGATGATTCAGATTTATTTCCGCTCCGCTATTTTAACTGGATTGATTTCATTGGGTGGCCCAATAAGTCTTTTCGTTTATTTTTGTTCAATTGTGTGGGCCAAATTCCTATTGGAAACTGTGAACTACATTGAACATTATGGACTAGTGCGTGTCCCTGGAACCGCTATCGAACCTCGGCATTCTTGGAATTCAAATCATCGAATTAGTAGTTATGTATTATTTAATCTCACAAGACATTCTGCACACCATGAAAAGGGAACACTCCCTTTTTGGACTTTAAATCCAAATGAAAAAGCACCCATGCTTCCATTTGGTTATTTGACGATGGTTTACTTTAGTTTGCTTTTTCCTTGGAAATATCGAAATATAATGAATGAAAAATTAAAAGATTGGGACTCAAATTATGCATCGACAGAAGAACTAAATCTTCTTCAACAACTATCAAAATGAATCAAATAAAAAACAAGTTTCTTTTGAATCCGGACATGACCTATTTAAATCATGGTTCATTTGGTGCGTGTCCAAAACCAGTATTTGAAGATTATCAAAATTGGCAAAAAAAATTAGAATTTCATCCGGCTCATTTTTTAACAGAAACCTTATATAAAACCTTATACGAATCCCGAAGATCATTAAGCGAATTTGTGGGTTGTGATGAAGATGAAATAATTTTTTTTCAAAATCCAACTACCGCTGTCACAAATATTATTCATAATTTGAACGTTAAACATAACGACGAAATTCTCATGACAAATCATGAATATGGGGCATTGGTTCGTGCTTGGTTAGTTTGGGCTAAAAAGTCCGGTGCAAAAATTGTTCAACAAGAAATATCAACACCCGTTTCAACGGAAGAAAAATTTATGGACGATTTTTGGAAAGGAGTTACTTCTCGGACTAAAGTCATTTTTATCTCTCAAATTACCAGTTCTACTGGGTTGATATTTCCAATTGCCTCCATTATAAAAATGGCCAAAGAGAAAGGGATTTTAACCATTGTAGATGGGGCTCATGTTCCGGCACATATTCCATTAGATATTCACAAATTGGGTTGTGATTTTTATGCAGGAGCATGCCATAAATGGTTGTGTGGACCGAAAGGGGCTTCTTTTTTATTTGTTAAAAAAGAGCATCAAGATTGGATTAAACCACTTATTGTGAGTTGGGGGAATAGTGGAGATGATCCAGGACCTTCTGAATTTCTAACGGAATTTAATTGGCAAGGAACACGGGATATGTCTTCATTTTTGGCGATCCCAGCTGCAATAAAATTTTATGTTGATGAAATTAAAAGCCATCAAGAGACTTGTCGAAATATAATTCAAACAGTTTATTATGATTTTCAAAATGTATTGAAAACCGACCCAATTTCCACTGGTGGAAACTGGCTGGGTCAAATGGTGTCTCATCCTCTGCCAAAACGGACACCCAAAAATTTTAAAAAAAAGCTATGGGATGACACTAAAATTGAAATTCCAATTTTTACATGGAATGAAACTCAATTTATCAGAATTTCGATTCAAGTGTACAATAGCCAAAAAGACGTTGATTTTTTAATGAGTGCTTTACGCTCTTATTTTTAAATTAGAGATCTCATTCTCATGAAATTTAATCCAATTCAATTCATTGTGTTAACCCTTTTTCTTTCCATGGGATATTCCCAGCGAATTATGTTATTTACCAAAACGAATGATATTTTTAGTTCTTCAAACCATTTTACAATTAAAAAGAAAAAAATAATATTTTGGAAGGATGAATTGGTTCTCATGACGGTGCCAATGAAAAATATTATTGAAGTCAGGTATGCAGAAAAATCCTATTATTCTTTAGGAAAGCCTTGTTCTCTTTTGGGCATTTTGGGTATAGCATCCGCCATGGGCGCATCGGCTGCGGGGCAAATGACAGAAGAATATTTGAAAATTGGTATTGGAGGTGGAGTTGGTTTTTATTTGCTAGGAAAAACATTAAACTTTATCGGTGCCCGATTTGGAAGAGATATTGTTTATCAAGATTTTGACCGTATTCTTTTCTCCACTCAAAAAATAATTTTGGAATCTATTGATGCCGATATGGGAATACGGTCCCAAGAAAGTCAATTTATGTATGAACCGGAAGGTCGAAAAGCTCGATTTTTATTTTTCACATGGGAAGGGAAAAAACTGTGGAAGAAAAAATATAAACCAAAAAAGAAAATTGTCCGATTCTCTTTCTTTTGATGATTGAGTATGCAATGTATTCTGACTGCATTAAAAGCTGAATCTCAGCCGCTTATAGATCATTTTAAATTAATTCGGGACTCAACATATCCATTCCCAGTTTTCCGGAATGGCTCTATTTCACTCATCGCCCTTGGCGTTGGAAAAAAGAATATTCATCATCGAATTACTACTTTTTACAATTCTGTTCAAGAAAATAATATCCAATTTATCAATATTGGAATCGCAGGCGGAAACCCAACTTCAACTAAAATTGGTGAATGTTATTTTCTTCACGAAATAAAAGATGAAATGAGTGGGGCACTTTATTATCCTGATATTCTGGTTAAACATTCTTTGGAAGAAATATCTCTCGTAACTGTAGAAAATGTTGTTTCTAATGGAGAGAGTCGGTACCGCGGATTAGTGGATATGGAAGCATCAGAAATTTTCAATGTCTGTTCATCAATTGTTCCACTTCAACGATTAGCTTTTATAAAAATAGTATCCGATCATATGGATCTAAAATTTGAAGAAATAATTGCACTCCCCATTTCAACATTGATTTTAAATCACCTAGCTTCTATTGAGTTATTTTTTATTCGATTTAATCGCTTACTTAAAGAAGAAACGCCAATTTTATCTGAAACAGATTTAGAATGGATCCATAATACAATTCAGGAATTGGCACTGACAGAAACTCAATCTCTTCAATTAACACATTGTGCAAAAGGGTTTCGGATTCGATTAGAAAGACGAGAATTCCCAGAAATTGAAAAAATATCAACGTTAAATAAATCAACTCAAAAAATATTATTTAGAAAAATTTGTGAAAAACTTTCAACCTAATTTTTCTCATATTTATATTGAGCGTAACGCAATGGATTATCCATTGGCTCAAATAGCTTTATCAAAATTCCCCAAAGCTAAATTTGTTGAAATTGAGCATTACAAAGATATTTTCAATCGACCAAAACAGCATTTTCAAATCCAAAAATCATCCATGAAATTGATTTTGGCAAAAAAGACAGCCCCATTTTTATATCCAGCATCTGAAATGATTCAGGAATATGAAACTCCCAATGTATTTTACACCACACCTATTTTAAATTGTTTATACAATTGTGATTATTGTTTTTTACAAGGGATGTACCCCTCGGGGAATTTGGTCATTTTTGTAAATGAGAATGATTTTTTTAAATCAATTCAGGAAAAATTGAAAAATTTAGAAAATCCATTGAAACCACTGGTAATTCCCATTTCTTATAATACAGATTTGATGGCTATGGAAAATATTATTCCAATTACATCTAACTGGATAAAATTCGTTAGAGAATTAGATAATTTAAAAATTGAGATTCGTACAAAAAGTGCCCTTTTTTCTTCCATTGAAAATATATCTCCACCAAAAAATGTAATTCTAAGTTGGACATTATCCCCGCTTGAAATTTGCGAGAAATATGAAAGAACAGCACCACCCGTCCATCGCCGTATAAATTCCATGAAAAGTGCAATAGAAAAAGGGTGGTTAGTTCGACTATGCATTGATCCTGTTTTACTTATTGATAGGTGGGAAGATAAATATAATCGTTTTATTACCGATCTTTTCAGAGAAATCGACGGGAAAAAATTAGTGGATATTACCTTGGGTGTTTTTCGCATGAATAAAGATTATTTTAATAGAATAAGAAAACGAGAATCCCGATCTGATATTTATTATGATAATTATATTATTGAGAATGGGACGGTAACACCGCCAATTGAATTAAGAACACATGCGATGGAAACACTTAAAAAACATATTCTCACAATTCACCCAAAGATGCGAATTCTCATCTGGGAATAAATTAAATAAACAATTCAGGAATCACTCCTATGTCATACAAAAAAATTATTTTAACACTCAGTTTTACCATCTTTATTAGTCTTCATGCAGATATTATTACTTCTTCTCACTTTAGTGATGCACTTGGTTTCGATCAATATTATGAGATTGTATTGCCTCCCAGTTATGAATCCAATCCCGATTCTTCCTATCCTACCCTTTATTTTTTGCATGGATTTGGTGCTGATTATTCTTGGTATGTCGCATTGGTCGAAGTTTTTGAATCGATGATGGCTTCTGGTGAAATCCGAGAATCAATTTTGATTAAACCAGACGGATTTGTATTGCCATATTTGGGAAGTATGTACACCAATTCTGAATATAATGGACAATTTGAAGATTACATTATTCAAGATCTTCTTACCCATATTGATAGTTCATATCGTACAATAGATGATCCTAATTTCCGAGCAATTATGGGACATTCTATGGGTGGGTATGCTGCTGTAAAATTATCTATAAAATTTCCAGAATTATTCCAGATTTCCGCATCTCATTCTGGTCCAATTGCTTTTCAAAATATTATTCCAGATTTATTACCACCTTTATTAGATGAAACAGGAATTTTAGGGTATCAGCCGTGGAATGGCGTGGTAAGTCTATTTCTGTATAGTGCATCTGCTGCATTTAGTCCGGATGTGGAAGATTGGCCCTATTATGTGGATCTTCCCGTGGATAGTTATGGCAATGTGATAGAAGAAGTCTGGGGTCTATGGCTTTTGCAAGATCCATTAACTTTGGGGCAAAATAATTTAGAAAATATAGAGTCGACTCGATTTTACATGGATTGTGGGGATGCTGATGAATATTTATTTAATAATCATTCCGATTCTTTCAGTGATTTTTTGAATGATCAAAATATCCATCATGATTATATTCTTTATGCCGGAGACCATGTTACCGAAGTCTTTAACGGAAATCGTTTCCCATTTTCATTAGCTTTTATAGAAAATGCATTTTATCTCAACAATGTCCTTGGAAACATGGGTGATATGGATGAGAATGGTATTATAAATATGTTGGATATCATGGTGTTACTTCAAATGGTTATGGGTGAATCAATCCCGAACGAATCCCAAGAAATTGTAGGCGATCTTGATTTTTCTGGGACCTTTGAAATTTTTGATATATTATTATTATCAGATCGATTATAATTTTCAGGGTTAATTATTGGACTGTTTCATGAGTTTAAAAATGATTATGTTTATTATTGCTGTAGTTTTTATCAGTGGTTCACTCATGCTGGCATTGTGGTACAGAATGAATGAGGACGAAGATGATTAAATGGATTACCATGTTACTTTTAGGAATTATTCCGCTTTTCCCACAAAGTGATTTTAACCTTGAAGATTTGACTCCCAATTCCGAATCCTACGGAAATATTTCAGCGGGAATTCATGAATTTCAACGGGATGAATCCCATCAACCAAGTGGAATATATTTTATTCATTTTCATTCTAAAAATTGGATAAAAACATAAAAGGCAATTCTTGTTAAATAAAATATTAATAATTGGAATCATACTTTCTTCTCTTTTTGGAAAAGAGAGGGCGGATACCCAGTTAAATACAATACCAATTACATTTGCAGGAACGCCCTTTTATCTAGTAGAGAATGGGCATTCTGCCATCAATTATATTTGGTTGCATGGTGACGAAAAAACAGCAAAAATGGCATTGGATCATCATATAACTCTTTTCCCGGGAAAAGCTTTTTTTATCCAAAATGATAATCGAGAAATCCCATACCAATCTACAATTATTGACCCGAATCGTTTATTCTCACGAGAAGGTTCATTACATGCCTTAAAAAAATTCAAACCTTATTGGGCACCAGGAACACTAAAAAAAGCATTGGATGAAATGGATTTAGATCGGTCTCAATTTCTTGAGAAATTGATGCCAGAAAAAGATGGGCTTCTTATTGCTGTTCATAACAATTCCCAAGGTTATAATGTAAAACATGAATTGAGAAATAGCCAGAAGATGTCCTTAAAATATCAACAAAATCCCCGTGATTTTATTTTATGCACAAATGAATCTGACTTCGAAAAATTAGCAATAGGCCCCTATAATGTTGTATTGCAGGATACAGTAATGGACAGGGATGACGGCAGTTTGTCCTGGGAATCTCTTCGCCGGAATGTTCGTTATGTCAATATTGAAACCCGACTTGGATATTTGATCAAACAGAAAAAAATGCTGGAATTTGTAAGTAAATCTTTGAATTAGACGTATGAATAAAATAAAAAATATTTATTTCGGGCTGCAGCGGAGTCGAATATTTATAAAACAATTGTTGTCCCAAAAAACCAACGCCGTAGGTGTTGAACTTGGTTCGGCAAATGAATGGTTGAACACCTACGGCGTTCTTAATTTTTTCCTATCATATTTATATAAATATGTAATCCCTTCGGGATTTTATCTAACTCATCGGCCAACCCTGATACTTACGACCAATCCTTGCCGGAATAATATTAATTTTTTAGAGAATTATCTGCGTTAAAACTGTGGGAAAAATTATACAAAAATTTATCCGTTTGATGCCCTTGATACTTCTAATACTGTTATTTATGGTGGACCGAGACAATTCATTTCATGTAGTCGGGTATATTAGCCTTCTTTTTGTTTATACCGCCATTCTGGTCATGAGAATTCTTTATGCCAAAGAAATGTGGCATGAAGAATTTAATGAGAGTGACTTAGGAAAAGAATCTTCAATTCAAAAAATGAGTGACCTGAAAGATAAATTAGATGAGCAAGATGGATTTGATTCGGAACGCTAAAGGATTCCTGTTTGATTTAGATGGTGTATTTTACCAATCTGGTAAGGCACTTCCTGGTGCAATAGACACTTTAGATTACTTGAGACAAAAAAATATTCCATTTCGTTTTTTAACAAATACCACAACAAAAAACCGGAAAACACTTCAAATTAAATTAAGCGAAATTGGGCTCAAATGTATTGAAGAAGAGATTATTTCTGCCGGATATGTTGGCATTGATTTTATTCGAAAAATGTGTTCACCATCTTGCCGCTTTTTTATTACAGATAATTTGAAGAAAGATTATTCCGAATTTGAAGAAAATCCTGAAAAACCCGAAGCTATCGTAATTGGAGATTTTGATGATTGGACTTTTGATTTATTGAATCAAGCCTTCCAGCATGTGATGAATGGGGCAGAAATCATTGCATTCCATAAAGGGAAATATTATAAAGTAGATTCGGGGCTACGATTGGATGCGGGTGGGTTTGTGGTTGCCTTGGAATTTGCCACGGGTAAAAAAGCGCAAATTGTGGGGAAACCGAATAAAGCGTTTTTCCAATGTGCATTGGATGATTTAAACTTGACTCCAGAAGAAGTTGTCATGTTTGGTGATGATCTCATCAATGATGTACAAGGTGCACAGAACCTTGGAATATCGGGCATCCTAGTTAAAACGGGTAAATACCACGAGGGAATGGTAGAATCCAGCGGAATTGATCCTGATGACTTTATTAATTCTATCGCAGACCTTCCAACCATTTTGAATTCATAAGGAGCTAAAATGAAACAAATCGATTTTAAAAGTTTTTTAATTGGTGTATTAAGCGCCGCCCTATTTTTTGTACTGACTGGTCTTGGAGAGAGTGGAAATCTTGGGGACATCGTTGTGAATTCCATTACCATCAATGATGATGGACATGGTGGATTTATTACGGCCTATAATCAAGATCAAAAACGTACCTTATATCTTGGAACTGGGAAAGACGAAAATGGATATGTCCAAACCTATAATCAATATGAACAAGCCACAGCCTATATTGGATCAAACAGGGATATGGATGGTGTCATTGTTTTAAATGATCGGTATGGTGGTTTGGGTTTTAGCCAATCGGGGAAGCAGTGACAATTGGGGTCATATTCGTGATATTGGTTCTTTTTGCATTTTTTAAGGCGAGAGAACGGTTTCAAGATTATAAGGATTAAATGAGTTCTAACTCTTTTATGCAATTTTTATAAGACGACAATAAGCGTCTTCAATTCAATTAATTCGCAATCAGCTCGACCTGTTTTGTAAATATTTCCTTGCCATTCAAAGGTAAAACCTGCACCAAATTCGTTCCTTGCATTCTTGAATGCGTCAGCAAATGAGATTTCAACTTGATTTATGGGCGTTTCTTCACGCAGAATATTTTCTTCAATTGATTGAATCTCTTCTGTCAATGCAATTGGGTTATATTGGTTTTTCAAGTCTATTTTTTTCATTGACTGGCTTTTCAACAACAGTTGTGGATGGTAAATGTTGAATCGTTACCGATAACATAAAAATTGCCCCCACAAGTAAAGTGGTAGCAACTATAGTCGTTTTTGTTTTATCTGAGTGTTTCATGATTATGTCCTTTATTGTTATTTTCTAACTGTATTGCGAGTGACAACCTATACGAGTTCAAAAATTATTTGATTAGTAACTCATAATGTAGTTAACAATTTAGATATTTTTTTTAATTTCAAACCCCAAAAAAAGAAAGAAAAATTACTTCATGAGAAAACCAATAAATATTGCCTTATTTGGTTTTGGTCGAATTGGCCGAAACATATTTCGATTAGGCTATGATAACCCGAATTATAATTTTGTTGCCGTGAGCGATTTTGGCTCTACGGAAGCTCTGCATTATTTACTCTCTCGCGATTCTGTCCATGGTGCCATGAAAGATAATGTTACATTAGATGGAAACCATTTGCTTGTAAAAAATCAAAAAGTGCGTGTCATTAGTGGTGGTGAACCAGGAACAATTCCATGGGATGCTTACGATGTAGATGTAGTTATTGATGCTACAGGTCGTTTTTTAAAACGATCAGAATTATCTCTCCATTTAGATGCGGGAGCGAAACGTGTATTCGTCAGCAGAAATCCTCATGAATCAATTGACCGCTATGTGATTCCTGGAATTAATGATGACACTATTGAAGCAACGGACCAAATAATTTCCACCACATCTTCCACCACGCAAGTATTGGCGCTCATGTTAAAAATGTTGGATGAATCGTTTGGTGTTCAGCGGGCGATGATGACGACGATTCACGCCTACACATCCGATCAACCTTTAGCAGATGCAGTTGGGATTGATCTTCGTCGGAGCCGTTCGGCTGTGGAAAATATTATTCCCAATACAACATTTGCTCCAAAAATTATTGAGCAAATTATGCCACAATTCAAAGGGAAATTGGAAGGGATTGCTTTTAACGTTCCTGTGCCAAATGGTTCCTGTGTCGATCTGACAACTGAATTAAAACACATGCCATCCGTGGAAGAAGTGAATGAAATTGTTAGAAAATATGCAGAATCATCCTTGAAAGGGATTGTGGGATTTACAAATGATCCTATTGTTTCCAGTGATGTAATTGGCCGGGAAGAAACCATGGTGTATGATGCAAAGGCAACTATGTTGACCAAAAATGCATTATTAAAAAATATCTGCTGGTATGATAATGGTTGGGGATTTTCAAAACGAATTTTAGATATGGTTGATGCGTATGCCGCATTAGGAGGAGCACAATGAGAATCGGAATAAATGGATTTGGCCGGATTGGTCGATCAGTATTTCGTATTTTAAATGCGAGAGAAGATGTTGAAGTTGTTGCTATTAATGATATTTTTGATAAAGGTGCCCTCACTTACCTTTTAAAATATGACACTGTTATGGGTCGATTTCCAGAAACAGTTTCTTTGGAAGGTGATATGATGAAAACAGAAAGTCAGTCTGTAAAACTATTGGCAGAGCGAGATCCAAGATTATTGCCTTGGAAAGAAATGGGCGTGGATATGGTGATTGAATCCACCGGAATATTCCGAACGAAAGCTCAACTTCAAAATCATATTTCATCAGGAGCGAAACGCGTCATTCTTACAGTTCCGGCAAAAGATGAAATTGATTACACAGTGGTTTTGGGTGTGAATGACAATGGGCTCAAACCTGAACATAAGATTGTTTCCAATGCATCTTGTACGACCAATTGTTTGGCGCCCATGGCAAAAGTTTTGAATGATGCATTCGGCATTGAACTAGGTGTAATCAATACAATTCATGCTTATACAAATGATCAGCGATTGGCAGACGTTCCCCATTCAGATTGGCGACGAAGCCGAGCTGCGGCAGAAAATGTAATCCCAACCACAACTGGCGCTGCTAAAGCGGTGGGGAAGGTGTTACCCGAACTCGAAGGTAAACTGGACGGGATTGCTATGCGTGTTCCCGTACCGGACGGGTCTGTAGTTGATTTTAATGTTCGTTTAGAAAAAGATGTAACTGTGGATGATGTGAATAATGCGGTACACGAAGCAGCCACCATGGGGCCCTTAAAAAATGTATTGGAATATTCTACACTTCCGATTGTTTCAACAGATATAATCGGGAATCCTCATTCATCCATTTTTGATGCGCCGTTTACTCGTGTTGTGGATGGGAATTTTGTCAAAACATTAAATTGGTATGATAATGAGTGGGGATATTCTAATCGTGTTGCAGATTTATTGGGTGTCTTAGATCGGTTAGATTAGACCTGCAATTCGGGAATCTCTTTAAATAATTCTAAACTATCCGGATTGGCTAGCGCATCTTTGTTTGTCACATCCTGACCATGAATTATTTTTCTCACTGCAATTTCAACTTTTTTCCCATTAATAGTATAAGGGATTTCTTTTATCATAAGGATCTTTGCAGGTACATGTCTCGGCGAACAGTTAGAGCGTATTTGAGATTTAATTTCTTTGATCAATTCATCATTTAAAGCAGATCCTTCTTTCATTTTAAGAAATAAAACAACACGTTCGTCACCTTCCCATTTTTGTCCAATGACCAAACTATCTTTGATAAAATCCAAAGCTTCAACGACACGATAAATCTCGGCAGTCCCAATTCGAACACCGCCTGGGTTAAGAGTGGCATCACTTCGTCCAAATATTTTGATTCCACCGTGCTCAGAGATGCGAATAAAATCACCGTGATGCCAAATGTCTTGAAACAGTGTAAAGTATGCTTTGTGATATTTTTCACCATCCGGATCATTCCAAAAATAAATGGGCATGGATGGAAAGGCAGACGTACAAACTAATTCACCCTTCTCATTAATCATGGCTTGCTCTTTTGCATCAAAGGCCTGTACATCCATTCCCAATCCACGACACTGCAATTCACCCCTACGTACTGGAAGCATAGGATTCCCCAATGCAAAACAGGAAATAATATCTGTGCCACCAGAAATGGATCCCAGGAGAACATCCGTTTTTACATGTTCATAAACATAGTCAAAACTTTCATCTACTAATGGGGAGCCGGTAGAAAGAACCGCTCGAAGTTTGGATAAATCTGCGATTTCTATGGGGCGAATATTTGCATCCTTGCACGCCTCAATGAATTTGGCACTCGCCCCAAAAATCGATATTTCTAATTCATCAGCAAGATGCCACATAGCTTTGCCATCGGGATGAAAAGGTGAGCCATCAAAGAGAACAACGGTAGATCCTACAGCCAAAGATGAAACGAGCCAATTCCACATCATCCAGCCACAGGTTGTAAAATAAAATATTGTATCATCCCGAGTCAAATCGCAATGGAATCTCAATTCCTTTAAATGTTGGATGAGTGTTCCACCGGCAGAATGAACAATAGATTTTGGGAGTCCCGTCGTTCCGGATGAATACATGATATAAAGTGGATGGTCAAAAGGTAATTGTTCAAATTCTAATGGATAAGGTGAATTGGAAATAAAATCTGAATACAATATTCCATTTTCTATTTGAGATAAATCCGGATTTTCTTCTGTGTATTCTACAACTACAACTTTTTCTACACTCGGAAGATTATTTAAAATTCCTTGAAGTTTGTCTAATGAATCAAACGTTTTCCCATTATAAAAATAGCCATTCGCTGCAAAAATGATTTTGGGTTCAATTTGGATAAACCGGTCAAGTACACCCTTAATTCCAAAATCCGGTGAGGAAGAACTCCAGATAGCTCCAATGGATGCCGTGGCCAACATTGCAATAATCGCCTCAGGTATATTGGGAATAAATCCACAAATCCGATCTCCTTTTTGCACACCGGATTCCTTGAGTGAATGCGCCAACTTTTCTACTTCATTGAATAAGTCTTCATAAGTTAAAGATCGTAATGGCTGGCCTTCACCTTTAAAATGGATTGCAATTTTATCATCCCGATAACGGAGTAAATTTTCCGCATAATTTAGTTTAGCGCCAGCAAACCATTTTGCACCGGGCATTTTTTTACTATCATCCACAACTTCGGAATAAGGTAAAGAATATTTTATGCCTGCGAAATTCCAAACTTCTGCCCAAAACTCTGAAATATGGTTTACCGACCAATTAAATAATTCGTCATACGATTTCATTTTCAAACCATAAATCTCATTTATTCGATTCATAAGTTGAACCATTTGAGTTTTTTCTGGGCTTAGTGGCTTCCAGAGAATATTATCCATTTTTCATTCCATTTTTTTCATGCAAATTCAAGGGGTAATTTTACATTAAAGATTATTTTAATCATGGTATCAATTAGTAGCTTATAAGATAGTTACTAATGGGGTATTTTATTAAGTGTCATGTCGAAAATATATTGATCTAAAACGAATTTATGAAAATAGCATTTTTAACTGCCGGGGGAATTGCCCCATGTCTTTCTGCTTCTATTGGTGCATTGATTGAAAAATACAATGAATGTGCGCCCGAAGCAAAATTGATTGGATATCTAAACGGATATCGTGGTTTACTTTTGGGGAATTCAATTGAATTTCCTGAAACAGCTAAAACCAAATTCAGTACGCTTTATGATTTTGGAGGAAGCCCGATTGGAAATAGTCGCGTTAAACTAACCAATGTGGAAGATTGCATCAAACGTGGATATGTGAAAGATGGGGAAGATCCACTCAAGGTTGCCGCGGATCAGTTGGTAAAAGACAAAATTGGTATATTACACACAATCGGCGGCGATGATACCAATACCATGGCAGCACAACTTTCTTTTTATCTCAAAGAGAACGGATATGATTTGACAGTTGTTGGTTTACCCAAAACTGTGGACAATGATGTTTTTCCCATCACCCAGACTTTAGGAGCCTGGACTGCTGCAGAACAGGGCGCCATCTTTTTTGAAAATATTGTAAACGAAAATACAACCAGTACGCGGCAGCTCATTATTCATGAAGTCATGGGGCGTAATTGTGGTTGGCTAACGGCTCGGACAGCATTCGATTATCGTGAGCGAATGAAAAAGCGTTCGTTTTTCCCGGAATTGTTAATTTCAGGAGAAAAGTGGGATATTGATGCTATTTACATTCCTGAAATAGATTTTGATTTCAAAGCTGAATGTAAACGATTGAAAAAACGGATGGACGAAAAAGATGGTATAAATATTTTCTTGAGCGAAGGGGCAGGATTAGAAACCATTGTAAGGGAAATGGAATCGAACGGGGAGACTGTCCCACGTGATGCATTTGGTCATGTTCGGTTGGATGAGATTAATCCGGGGCAATGGTTTGCCAAACAATTAGCGTTTGCACTCAATGCCGAAAAAACATTGGTCCAAAAAAGTGGATATTTTGCTCGTTCTGCAAAACCGAACCAAAAAGATTTAGACTTGATAAAACAATCTGCATTTTTCGGTGCGGAAAAAGCCATCTCTGGAGAAAGTGGTGTGGCTGGTCTCGACGACAATCATAAACAGAAATTAAGACTAATTGAATTTGAAAGAATCAAAGGCGGAAAACCGTTTGATACAACAGTGGATTGGTACCAATCCATGATAAAAGAAATAAAACAATAATCTAAAAACCAAATGGAGATAGTATGAGTTGGAATAGTTTACCAGAAATAGCAAATGCAATGGTGGAAAAAGGTCGAGGAATTTTAGCGGCAGATGAAAGTACACCCACCTGTACAAAACGATTTGATTCTATCGGTGTTGATAGCACGGAAGCCAATCGTAATGCGTACCGGAATATGCTTTTTACCACCCCGGGCATGGAAGAATTTATTAGTGGTGTGATTCTGTTTGATGAAACGCTTCGTCAATCAACTGTGAAAGATGGAACACTTTATCCCGAATATTTGAGAAATTTGAATGTCATTCCTGGAATCAAAGTTGATAAAGGCGCTCATAACTTATCCGGTACCGAAGGTGAAAAAGTTACGGAAGGATTGGATGGTTTGGATGCGCGCTTAAAAGAATATTATGAATTGGGCGCACGATTTGCAAAATGGCGTGCAGTAATTACCATCAATGAAGCCGAGCCCAGTAGTACTTGTGTAGCAGCGAATGCTCATGCTTTGGCACGCTATGCGGCATTGTGCCAGGAAAATGGAATCGTTCCCATTGTTGAACCAGAAATTCTCATGGATGGAAGCCATACCATTGAAGATAGTTATGTTGTGACCGAAGAGGTTCTTCATTCTGTCTTCTATGAACTCTATGCACAAAATGTCCTTTTGGAAGGAATGATCTTAAAACCCAATATGGTTTTGTCCGGGTATGAATGCTCTGAACAAGCACCCGTTGACGAAGTAGCAGATATGACGGTTACTGTGCTAAAACGGTGCGTCCCCTCGGCTGTCCCTGGAATCGCATTTTTATCCGGTGGACAAAGTAATGAAAATGCCACAGCCCACCTGAATGCTATGAATCAGATTTTGGGTAGTAATAGCCCCTGGAATTTGACTTATTCTTATGGCAGAGCTTTACAATCCTCTGCCTTGGATGCGTGGTGTGGAAAAGAAGAAAATGTTTCTACTGCGCAAGATGCGTTTTATAAACGGGCGAAATTGAATAGTCTAGCAAGTAAAGGCGACTATTCTTCAGATATGGAATAAAGAATTAGGTTTCTTATCATAATAAAAAGGGCTCCAATTGGAGCCCTTTTTTTATTTTGATGACCAATCCTTAAATGGATGTGTCGCCAAATTCATATTATAATAGCGATCATCGGGCGTGACTTCTTCGCTAATCCAATCGGGAATTTCAAATTGTTCATCTTCTGAATCCAATTCAATTTCCGCAACAACTAAGCCATCATTGTCACCATGGAATTCATCCACTTCCCAGGTGTGTCCTTCATGTTCAACATAATGGCGGGTTTTATCAATCAGTGTGGTTTTACAAAAATGTTTTAGGAGTTCTTCAGCATCCTCTTTTGGAATGGGGAAATCGAACTCCAAACGGGAATTACCAATATTGTTTCCTTTAATAGTAAGGAAATAGTCTTCTCCTTTTTCCCGGACGCGAATCACTTGTTTTTGGTCATTCACAATATAACCTTGCCTAATTCGGTGTGATTTTTTTGCCAGGTGAAATGGATTTTCTTTCACCAAGAATTTTCTTTCAATTTCAATAGCCATACTTTATCCTAAAATATTATCTGATAAACCGTTAAAATGGTTTCATTTTTTTCTCATTTCCAAACCGATGACTTAGGTAATGGTTTAATAATTAAAATTGAAAAGTCTGGATTTAATTTATTCATTATGTTCATATTTTTTTACTTCGTGTCTCTTGGTGCGCTTCGCGGCAGAATAAAGCTCCCCATTATTAATGAAAAAACCATCCCTGGATAAAAGGGTTCAATGCCCATAAACGGGTGTCCGCTTATTTGTGAGAGACCAAACCAAATTAGGGAGACGCCAACCGGGATAATAATCCATTGATTCGCCAATCGTTCCGAAAGTTGAACTTTTTCATTCCATAATGTAAAGATAAAAGGAAGGATGAGCCCGGGAATCAATACGGATCCAATGGCATAAAATAATCCCACAACAGAAGGAACAGCAAAGGCCAGAAAAAGAGACAAAAATGAAATAATCACCAATCCTTTTCGTACCAATGGAACTGGATTTGAATCAGTTTTTGGTCGCTGAATTCGCCACAGAATATCCCGCCCGAATGTAATGGCACTGATCAAACTCAAGGAATCAATGGTGGACATAATGGTTGCCAAAAGTCCCGTAATGAATAATCCTAAAACACCCATGGGTAAAATATGTTGCCCTAATAAAGGAAAGGAGAGTAGCGCTTGGTCGGTTTGAATTATGGTGACTGCATAAAGTCCTGCAAGGACGGTTAGGCAATCAAAAATAACCCAAAACCCAATTGATATTAAAAGCCCTTTTTTGGCGGTTTCCGGCGATTCTGCAGCTGCGCATCGTTGGTAAAATCCCGGATCAATAAAGGTCCAGGCCGCAATAAAAAACCAAACTAAAACATATTGGACTGTATTTCCACCCAAAGGATCCAAATAAGTTTCCGGGATAGATTTAAACAAAACAATAGGAGAGCCAAATTGGTTCCATGCAAAACCGATTAACAGAAAAAATCCGCTAAACATTAAAATAAATTGCAGTATATCCGTTTTAACAACAGCGGAAAATCCGCCATTCCAAACATAGACTACACTAAAAACTGTGGACATGAGAAGTGCCAACCCAAGATTAATCCCGAAAAGAAATTGAAGCAGAATTCCCATACTTAATATGTAAGGTGCAGGACTAGCCAAAAAGGTGATCAATAATGCGGAAATGATGCCGGCGTTATCGCCGTAATGAAATCGGAAATGATCCGGAATAGACAAAAAATTCTTTTCTCGAATTTTAGGAGCAATCCAATAAGCATAGCCTAAAGCAAATCCATAATAAGGTAATGCGAAAATGAACCAAGTTTGAATGCCATAAAGAAAAGTATTCTCGCCCAAACCTAAAATGGCACCGTACCATGTTGTGACCAATGTTACCACAAATCCACCGAGGCTTAATCGCCGACCACTTAAAATAAATTCTTCCTGTGAAGATGATTGATCTTTCAACCGGAAAATACCGATCCAAATAAGTCCGCTAGTATAGGCAGCAAGGATCGCCCAATCAAGAAAGTGGAAATGACTCATTTTAATTTATTTGCCGTACTTCGACTCCCTGCCAAAAAAACGGCGGGCAAGCGCTCAGCATAGAAGTCGCAAGGTAAAGATTTAAAAACTTTTTATTTCCCCTGTAATAGGGGAAACATAATGGGGTCAAAAAAATAGAGAATTCAAATACCATCTTAATAATTCAAAAAGACCCAAACTGGTCCATTTGATTGAATAGAAAAAGAATTTCTGATTGCTTCATTCCGAGTGCTAAAAGATGGCGGTTTTAAAATGGATTTACTCAGGTGATATTTTAAGCCATCCGTGCTGATTTCTATATTCTCCCTGGGGGGAATGATTGAAATAGTTTGACCGATAAATGAATCAAATTTTGATTCGCCGTTTACACAAACTATCTTAGATGTATTGGAGTAAAAGGTGAGATTCATTTTCTCGAAATAGGTAATGAGCGTCCAAAGTGCAGCCATCCAATGGTCATCTTGCTCGCCGGAAAATCCCACCAAAGACATTTCCATGATTCCATTTTCAGAACACCAATCCAAGCTTTTTTGTAAATCGGTTTTGGATTGATCCTTTAATTCAATTATGTCACATTTAAATTGATTTGGTGTTATTGAATCCAAATCACCTAAAATGAGATTGGGTAGAAACTCAAGTCGGTTTAGCTTATTTGCGCCCCCATCTGCGGATAAGATAGTTTTTGCATTTTTTATAATGTTTATGGGAATATCATGAGATGGAATTTCCCCATTCCCCATTAAAACTATAGGGCTTATGAGTTGAGTCATGTCAAATGGCATAATGAAAATTACATCATAAAGAAATTCGATTTATTTAATTATTTAACAGTTTTATTTCTACAATCAACAAAAAGTCAAATACCATTCTATTTTTTGATATCTCCAAACCCCCTTTAATAAAGTGCGATTATTTGTATGCCATATGTATGAATCAAAATCGCCATCAGCAGAATAGTTGTGGCGAATTAGTGCATGGGCTTTGCCATCTACTTCTGAAGTATAAGGAGAAGCCAGTTCCCAAGAGCCAATGATAGATTGGGAGAATAGGGATGAAAATAGTATGGTAATGGTAATAAGGATTCTCATTTCAACAGCACCATTTTCTTTACCGATTGAAAGTCACCTGCAGAAATACGATAAAGATACATTCCTGCGCTCACAGGTTGGCCTAAGTTATTTTTTGCGTTCCAACTCACTGACTTATATCCAGCTGATAATTGATTATTTACCAAAGTCTTGACCTCTCTTCCCATCAAATCATAAATCATAATCTTGACATTCACATCTTCAGGTAAATCATACTGAAGTGTAGTAATTGGATTGAATGGGTTAGGATGATTTTGAAATAATTTATATCGTCCTGGAATCGATGCATCATTTATGTTCAAAAAATTGTAATGATAATCTAACCATGAATTTAAAATTTCCCCAAAGACTGCTCCATGTTGGGATGTATTTAAGCTGAGCTTCAACATTTCAGTAATTCCATGTTCGATTTCCCAACTATTTGTTCCATCTCCCTCAAGCCAAAATAAATCATTATCATTGTCAATATGGTAAGCATCATGCTCACTCACAATGATATCCCAATGATTGTCATCGTTCATTTGGACTGGGAGGCTATTATTAATATCAGCTCCACTATAGATTGAATCTGGACTAAATAAATTACCTGCATCCTGCCTAAATAAAGCTACGCCATTCATATAAGCGGCCATAATATCGACGTCAGAATCACCATCTATATCTATGATAGAAAGTTCTTTTGGATTATAATATCCAACATCCCATCCCCAACCGAGCTCAAGCGATTCAGCAAATACACCGTTCCCATCATTATAGAAAAGAGTCAGGCGATCTCCAAAACTAACGATATCTAAATCATCATCACCATCCATATCGATTGGAATTGCTGCAACTTTTGCATGATCAGAAACTAGATGTTCAGTAAAAGACCCAGAACCATTACTCTCAAACCATGAAAGTGTTTTAACATATTCACTTCCGACAACAATTAAATCTAGATTTCCATCTCCATTTATATCGCCAATGGTCACATCAAATACATCGCCTTGAGATGGCGTAATATTTTGTTCTGTAAATGTTTCAATCCCGTCATTAATTAGGAGCGTTATATTGGAATCACCTTTTGATCCACAAACCAAATCAATGTCTCCATCACCATCTAGATCAATGATTTTAATTGAAGAAGCACCTGGGTGATTTTCTGAAAGAATATGTTCCGTAAAAACACCCGCGCCATCATTCTCATACCAAGAAAAGTGACCATTCGAATCAAATATATCAGAGGCAGCAGTTGCAAAGTCTAAATCACCATCAAGGTCAATATCTCCTATTTCAACTAAATACGCATCTGGTGTATACGAAATTAAATGGTGTGTAAAGTCTCCCATTTCGTTCCCTTCATGCCATGCAAATTTTCCGCTTGAACCAATCCTCCTAGAGCTTGCAGAAACAAGGTCCATTATTCCATCTCCATTCATATCGCCATTTTTAACAGCATTGGGATCTGGAAAAGAACAATTATCGTCAATCCAAGATGACATATAATTTGGCTCACAATTGGGGCCAGAAATTGCATCAATTGAAATAGTCTCTCCTGCGAAAGTTATTTGTTCACTATCTTCTAATAAATGGGGGAATCCTAATACATGTCCAAGTTCATGAATAATTACTATAGGAGTATGCTCACTTTCAACAATAAGTATTGCACCATTTTGATCCACAGCATCTTGGTATAGGTAAGTTGTTCCTAAAAGATTATTCGCCATTGAATTAGTAATAATAATATTTAGAGAGCCTGATGTATTAATCGTCGAATCCGCATGATATTGAGAAAGCATTGTATGTCCATCTGGGGAATCATAATTAACTGGATCAAATATCCTTTCATAAGAAACAAGCTCAAATATTTCTGCTGAAACATTGGGAAGATAAGACAGTTGTAGATTCATTTCTTCAACGGCATATTCAGCCATACATTGATTAAAATAGCTCCAATAATTCCAATTTGATGAATCAAGATACATTGAATCGGGACAAACGAACAGATATCTTTGAGAATAGCTACCACTCCAAGAATTTTCAATTATAACACCTTCGGATAAGTCTTCCATGTTTGATATTTCCAAAATTCTAACAGGTATTTTTTCATTTCTATCCAAGAGAGTCCGTGGGTTATTATTTCTTATAATAGGATCGTTAACAACTCTATCATTTATTAACATTGTTTGTGCATTAAGTGTAATCATTAATCCTAATAACACCATAAAATATTGCTTCATTATCTTTATATATCCTTTTTTTGTGCAGTAAAATTATAAAAATTGAATTCTAAATTAGATTTCAAGTATAATCAATGAAAGAATTATTTACTTACTAAGAAATGCTATTAGAAAAATATTGGGTACCCATTTATCCTTTTGATTCCACTTTATAATAGAGTCATAACTCGCAATTTTTAGCATATCCTTAAAATGGAGTGCGACAACTTTTGGAAGTGAAATAAAAAGGGACGGTAAAACCGTCCCTTTTTATTATTGCATATTTATTGGATTCTATTTCAATAAAATCATCTTCTTAACCGAATGAAAGTCACCTGCAGAAATACGATAAAGATACATTCCTGCGCTCACAGCTTGGCCCAAATCAGGTGAAAAAGCAGCAAAAGAAAGATTGGATTTTTTAAAAACAGGACTCAAAGGGTATAGTTTAAAACGCAATAATCCTACATTGAAGGGGTTAAGCAATCTAAGCTCATATTTTCATTTTGGGCATATTTCATCCCAGCGAGTCGCGTGGGAAATAAAAAATTCAGCATTGCCATCTATTGATAAAGAGTCATTTTTGGAAGAAATGATTATTCGTCGTGAACTAGCAGATAATTTTTGTGAATATGAGCCCAATTATGATTATTTCGAAGGTTTTCATCCATGGGCACAAAAATCATTAAATGAACACCGAAACGATGAAAGGGAATATCTTTATTCACCCAGTCATTTTGAAGCTGCGGAAACACATGACCCATTATGGAATGCAGCGCAAAATCAAATGAAGAATATGGGAAAAATGCATGGATATTTATTTCCCCACTATTTGTTGCAATTAGGGATTCATGGCATTTTGAACAGATGCAACCACACTTTTTACCATTAGGTAGATCATCAATAAATACTTTATTCCCATCACTTTTTCTTCTGGCTATTTGACTTTTTTCAGCATTCATTCAATCATAAAATAAAATGAACCATCTGATTTTCAAAAAAGCCAATAAATAAATCTGTCTAATCAGCTTTAGATTTTACGGTATAGTACAGATTCCATTCTTTGTATAATTCTTGTAAATTTCACGCTTAAGAATTATGAATATTAGAGAATTCTCCAGACACTTATTTGATTTTGATTCCCATTATCCCCGGACAATTATAGCTGGCGTAATTTTTATAACAGTGATATTAGGATGGAAACTTTTTTCATTAGAGTTGGATCCGGGAGTTAAATCCATGCTTCCGCGAAATCATGAAATTGTTCAATCCATGGAAAAAGTGGATGAGCTTTTTTCCGGTAGCGATATTATAATTATTGCGGTTGAATCAGATAGCCTTTTTTCCCATGCCACACTCACGAAACTTTCTGCATTCCAAGATTCGCTGGAATCTATTGACTTCATTGGAAATGTCACGTCAATTTTTACCCAAAAGCATATTCTGCCAGAAGATGGTGGCTTTGAGATTGAGCCTTTACTCATTGAAATTCCAAATGATTCTGTAAGCTTAAGTGAATTAATATCAAAATTAAAACAATCGGGAATCGTTGGAAATTTGGTTTCAAATGATTTTAATAAATTGTGTTTTATTGGCCAGATTATTTCATCATTTGACTATGATGAATTTGAATTTCGACAAAGAGTATTCAGTTTGGTCAATCGCTTTAGTCAACCGGAAAATTTTTACGTATCCAGCTTACCCATTACTCGAGCGACGATTATTGAAAATATGCAACGTGACCTTCGTGTATATACCCCAATTGCATTAGGGTTAGGAATTTTACTTCTTATGATAACTTTCCGTAGCTGGACTGGTGTTTTTCTACCTTTTTTTGTTGTGGGGTTCTCTATTATTTGGACCTTCGGGGTTATGGGCTGGCTTAATATTTCGGTAACATTCATTGGCACATTGATTCCAGTTATGTTAATTGCAATCGCAAATAATTATGGGATTCATATTATTTCTCATTATTATGAATACACTATATTAGATCCGGAAGCCACACGGGGAAAAATTCTACGAAAAACAATTCGTAAACTAGGCGTTCCCATTTTTTTGGCAGGGTTAACCACAATGATTAGTTTTATGAGCCTATTATCTCATGCATTACCACGGGTTCGTGAAATGGGATTGCTCATTTCATTCGGGATTCTGGTGGCCTTTATTTTAAGTATTTTCTTGATTCCATCGGTGTTGGTTCTGTTGCCTCGTCCAACTTATTTAACTAAAACGAATGGTTTAACAACCATAAATAATATTTTGGTTTCACTGGGCAGAGGATTTACTCGATATAGAATCCCAACTTTAATCTTTCTATTAACCATTGGCATTTGGCTCTCAATGGGCATTTCTAAATTAAAAGTTGACACCAATCCTGACCATTATTTTCCAGAAGATTCCAGATTAAGGATTGCCAATACAAAAATCAGTGAAGCCTTTGGCGGATCAACACAAATGCATATTCTTGTTGAAGGTGATATTTACGATCCGGAATTGTTACGAAATATTGAAATGCTTACTGATCATATAAAGGATGCTCACGAAATTGTGACCAAATCATATTCCATTGTGGATGTGATAAAGAAAATGAACGCCGGGTTTAATGGCGGTGATCCGACTTATGAAGTGATTCCTGATGATCGTGAATTGATTTCTCAATATATGTTTTTGTATTCTATCACGGGAGATGGAGATGATTTTGATTTGATGTTAGATGATATGGAAGATCCATCTTTTACGCAAGTTTTTCTCAGGTTAAAGGAAGTTCAAACAATTACAATTGCAGAAATCGTTGAAGATACAGATCAATATATTTTGGCCAATTTTTATGATGATGCTCCTATGGAAATTACAGGAGGCGCAGCCTTATTGGGTGTACTGACGCGCCTAGTATTGCAAGGTCAAATGGTGAGTTTAGCCTATTCTATTTTTATTATTTTTATTATTATGACTTTGGTATTTAGATCTATTACGGGAGGATTACTCGCCACGCTTCCCATGGTTGCATCGGTAGCTATGATGTTTGGTCTCATGGGATATTTAGATATTCCATTGAATATGACTACATCCATGTTAACCGGAATCCTTGTGGGTGTTGGTGTGGATTATACGGTTCATTTTTTGTGGCATTTACGTGACCATATTAAATATGGAGATACCTTGGATGAGGCTATTGCCAATACATTTCTTATTTCAGGAAAAGGTATTCTTTTTAATGGCTTATCCGTTATTGTTGGATTTTCGGCTCTGTTATTTTCGGTATTTGTTCCCGTACAAATATTTGGAATATTGGTCATGGCTTCCATCTCATTTTGTTTATTCGGTGCATTGGCAACTCTTCCAGCATTAATCAGTTTGCTTAACCCTAAATTCTTATATCGATGATAACAGAAGAAAAAGATAAAACTTACAGTACCATTTTCTTAATATTATCTTGCCTTATAGTTCTATACGGATTTGGGAGTGCGAATAATGTAAATCCCATTCCCAATGGATCTGTTATGGATTATTTATATTTTTTAGTTAAATCTTATTTTGATTTTATTATGATTGGGTATGTATTTATTTGTCTTCAAATTGCTGGATATTATGAATTGAAATACAAACAGGATTATATCACATTGTCTCTTTTGATTATTTCACTCACACCCATTTCACTTTTATTCATCAAGTATAATAATAGTAAAAATGATTAAAAAAATATTTATATCCATTTGCTGTCTTTCTATGGGTATTGGGCAGGAAATGACCGCATTTGACATTATGGGAAAAGTGTTGAATGTTACCAAACCGAATACATCCATCTCTGATATAAAATTAGAAATTATTCGTATTAAACGTGGAAAAGAAAAAATAAAAGTTCGTGAATTCACTCGATTCCAAAAAAATTATAAAAGTGGGATATTCAAATTTAAATCCTTGGCTCGATTAAAAAAACCCCAAACAGTAAAAGGGACTGGATTATTGACTTGGGCTTATAAAAATGGAAAAACGGACCAATGGTTTTTTCTACCAAAACTTAAAACGGTTAAGCGTGTAAAATCAAAGGAACGATCTAAATCCTTCATGGGAACTGATTTTATTTATGAAGATTTGGAAAGCCGTAAACTTGGACAAGATTCATTAGCTTTTATCGGCGTGGAATATATAAATGGAAGACATTGCCGTGTAATAATGGCGTGGCCAAAAAACGAAAGTACATATCATTCAAGAAAAATTTGGGTGAATTCTGAATATTGGAAAATTCAAAAAATTGAATTTTATTCTCAAGAAACTCAAAAATTAAAAACGTTAACAATTTTAGATTTTATCGAATCAAATGGATTTGTTTTACCGGGGAAAATGGTCATGGCTAAAGAGGACGGTAAGCGAACAGTGATGGAAATCAAAAATTTTCAATCAAATGTTGGATTGAAAGATGAAATATTTTCTGAATCGTATTTAATAAAATTTTAACCTATTTCATCTTTTATTGTTTAATTACCATGCGCGAAATAATGAACCATTTTTATTTATATTTTTTGATATTTATTATTACAATAAACCCACCACTTGTCGCTGAATTACTTTCACCTGAAAATGGAGCAATCCTGAATCATCTCCATGTATTATTTGAGTGGGAACAAGAACCAATAACTGATTATTACGAAATCCAAATTTCTGAGAATTCATCATTCTCCAATACAATTGTTCAAGCAAATAATCAAACTTTAGTATTCATCGAGCAAGCTACCATTGAATGGGAAAAAACATATTACTGGCGAATTCGAGCAATGAGAAACAACGGCATGGCATTACCCTGGACCAATTCATTTTCTTTTTCAACCGGATCACCTTTATCAGAAACGACAACAACTATTTCAATTGCCAACCAAATTCAAGACGGTATTACAGTTTTTGGCGCATTCTTCAATTATTTTTCAGCAGCCATAGATGTGACTGGTAGAGAAATATGGAATTCCGGAAATGAAAACTTAGTCTATTACAGCACGAGTGAATTTGGAGATGTATTCGGATGTGAACTTGTCTCCGGCTCGGAAAATAATTTACCCGGGAAAGAATTTACATTTGAAGGTGAAACAATTTGGGAAGAGCCCAATGATGAATTCCTTCACCACGATCTTATTAAACTCCCAAATGGGAATTATCTCGGAATTGTCGAAACAAGTGCTGTTGGACCCATTCCAATTGGCGATTGGACTCCTTTGTTCCAAGGATTGGGATTTCAAGCAGATGGTGTTACCATGGAATTTATTTGGATTGGTGATAAACTTATGGAGTGGGATAACGAAACTGGAGATGTCGTATGGGAATGGAGTGTTTTTGACCATTTCAGCATGATGGATTATGACCAATTTGGTGGCACATGGAGCCAAGCATATATTGATCTTCATTACGATTGGACTCATGTAAATGCTGTTATTTTTGATGAAATTGAAAGTGCAATTTATTTTTCCACGCGACACTTGTCTCGAATCACAAAACTCGATTATCCATCTGGCGACATTATTTGGAATCTGGGACATGAAATGCCATCAGGCCAAGTTACACTTGGAAATGAGATTGGATTCAGTTTTCAACATTCATTGCAAATTTTAAACAACGGAAATATTATCACATTTGATAATGGAAATTTGGCACCGGAATTTCGCGGAACTGATGACCCTCAATCCCGGGCTATAGAATTAGCAATTTCGCAAAATAATGCTGATTTAGTTTGGTCGTATGAACTACCGGATGACCTTTTTGGCTTCGCGTCAGGAAATGCTCAAAAAATGGAAAATGGGAATGTAATGGTCACCACGGTTGGCGGTGGCGGACGAAGTTTGGAAGTCAATTCAAATGGTAATATTGTTTGGGAAGCTAATTATAATTTGAGTTTACCTAGTGGTGCTGTCTATCGTGCACATCGAATTCCCGGTTTATTCCCCGCCGCTTATAGCGTCATGATTGATAATTTCTTGGTAAGCGGTGAAAATCAAGGGGTGTATTTGCCATCTGGCTCATCGGAAATTTCTTTCACCCTCCATAATGAGAGTGAATATGATTTGGCTTTATCTTTCTCTCTTTCAGATCAAGCAGATTGGTTCGGGAATCAATCAGGCGAAATTGAACTATTCCCTAATCAAATCGAAACAATTACATTTACAGGGAATGTCACGGAAAGTTCAAATGGGAATCCAATTACATTGATTGTTACATCGGAATATCACCCTGAAAAAGAAAAAACCACACTTGTTAATGGTTTTACCTTCCCATTATCGACAGAATCAGAACCTATTCCTCATAAATTTGAATTATTTCCAGCCTTTCCAAATCCATTTAATCCTAAAACTACGATTCAATATAATGTTCAGAATTCAGAATTGATATCTTTAAAAGTTCTTGACATAAGTGGTCGAGTAGTTGAAACATTATTTGAAGATATTATTGAATCCGGGAATCATGAAACAAAATGGAATGCTAAAAGGAATCCATCGGGAATCTATTTTGTGAAATTAACATCCGGGCAAAAATCAGAAACTCAAAAAATATTATTTTTGAAATAATGAAAAAATATTTTCTCATTATTATTACATTTTTAGTTCTATCGGAGCTTTACGGCCAATGTGATAGCGCCTATTCTTATTATTCTGAACTCCCATCGAATGTTACAATCCTTGTGGGCGATACGTGTCTCTTTGATGAAGATATTGAAGTTTTGGACAGTTTAATCTTTATCAATAATTTGGATTATGATTCACCTTTGGAATTGGGGACACAAACTTGGTTTAACGGCCGTTTGCGGTTTTTGGTGGCTGGGAATTATGGCAATAGTGCCGGTGTAAATGATACGATTTATACATTACCTGAAAATGTTGGGAATTGGACTGGGTTAGCTTCTCTGTATTTAGAGTGGAATCGGATTTCTGTTTTACCGGAATCTTTTAGTGAAATGGAAAATCTCCAATCTTTTTATATTAATAATAATGTATTAATGACATTGCCAGACAGTATTGGAAATTTAGAAAATTTGTATTTTTTCGATCTGGGATATAATGAATTAGATTCGATTCCGGCGTCCGTTTGTTCCTTAACAAATCTGACTTACCTATGGCTCTTTAATAATAATCTGGCATCACTCCCGGACTGTTTTTGCGACCTTAATTTGGACTGGAATAATGATGATAATGGAGCATATCCTTATTTTGCTATTGGCGCCAATATGCTTTGCGATAGTGTGGGAACCTGTGTGGCAGAAAGTGAACATTTTGAACTAAGTCTGGACCAGTTTTATTATTCTTTTCCGGTTTATGCACCACAGGATTGTGATGATGTATCCATTTCACAAAATGCTTTTCCAACCCAATTAAAAACTTCACAGCCTTTTCCAAATCCGTTTAATCCAAGGACGCAAATTGAAATAACAATTCCCTATGATCGGAAAATGGATATTCGTGTTTATGATTTATTAGGGAACGAAGTAGAATTAATTACACATGATAAAATTTATAAATCTGGAACGCACACCATTCATTGGAATGGATCCAAATTTTCATCGGGGGTTTATTTTATAAAGATTAAAGATGGTTCGGATACACAATTTCGAAAAATGATTTTAGTGAAGTAATCAATACCTAACAAGCGCACAGGCAGCGGAGAGTCCAGCGCCGGTTCCAATAAATAATAAAAGGTCGCCTCGTTTGATTCGCTTATCTTTTACCGCTGTGGCAAATGCCATGGGGACAGAAGCAGCCACACAATTCCCAAATTCCGAAATAATACTCACCACTTTTTCTTGGGCGAATCCTCCCGTTGAAATATAGGCATCCACTGCTTTTCCGGAAGCTTGGTGGGGAATCACCCAATCCACATCTTCCCGCTTGAATCCGGTTATTTTCATTGTTTTCAGCATCATACGATACACTTCCTTCCGGGCGATTTTGTACACCGCCGGCCCATCCATGGTAAATAAATTATCAGCCAATGTTGTATTTGGATCTTGGGGATGTTTATGGGTTCCGCCGCCACGGACTTCCGTTAAGTTGGCGCAACTGGGAAATGTTTTCATATCAAAATAAATGAGTTCACTTTCATCAACCGATTTAGCTGGTTCTATCACGATAGCAGCTGCGCCATCGCCCAAGAGAGATGCACTTTCCGGTTCATCAAAATTTCGTCCACGGGTTCCACGATCTGAAGAAATAATTAAGATTCGTTTGTAAGATTTCGAGTGAATCAAAGAAGCGGCCGTATTCAATGCTGCAATGAATGAGAGACAGGTGCAATGAATACTAAAAGATGGAATACCTTCAAATCCTAATTCTCGTTGATAAAATGTGGATGTGTCCGGTATAGTTTGTTTTGGGACACCGGATGCATTGATGATTAAATCAGGCTTTCCACCATTGTCTAGAGCTTCTTTTCCTGCTAATGCACCCATTTGGTCCACGTCAATAATGGAAACGCGTCGTTCATTTACACCGGATTTTTCAATGATCCATTCTACCGATTTTCCGATTTTTGGTGCAATGTCTTCTGCTGTTTCGATTTTGGGAGGAAGATATAAACCAACCCCTGTTATTTTAATTTTCATATAGGTTTTATAGTGCCACTAAGGACGCTAAGATACACTAAATAATCAAATTTCTGAATTATCAATTCATTAAGCGGATCAAATACTTTAGTTATGAATCTTTGCGCCTTTGCGTTTACATTTCTTTCGATTGACAATATAAATATCATTTTTTCCCTTCGTGAACATTCGCGATCTTGGTGGCTAAAATTTATATTAAAAATAATATTTTAATTCAAAACGGAAATGGGAAAAATCTTCCATTTTATTAAACTGGTATTGTTCGCCATCCGGATGATCTTTTGATCCTATGACTTTCGTCACACCCAGTATTCCTAAAAAATCCTGGGTTATATTATATTCAATTTTGTATTCCGTTAATGAACCAGAAATGCTTTCCACGCCTTCATAATCGCCAAGGTCCAGCATGGTTGTAAAAGAAACGTTGAGTTGCTCATTCATAAAAGTTTTATCCAAAATTAAGATGGCAGCTTTATTCGTTAAAATTGCTAAAGGGACACCCATCCCCGGTGTGAAGAAATTTTCAGGCGTCATGGAATCTGGGTCAAATTCAAAACCTGGAATATCTATTTCTACATCTGGCAATGTGTCCGATGAAAAGGAAGTTATTTCGTGTGAAAAAATTTGACCCACAAAATTAATTTGAAAGGGAAGTTCCGTTTCTATTTGCAAAGTCGTTTGTCGATAATTTGCTTTTTCACGAAGAGGAAAACTTAAAACCAAAGTATCGTAAATGGCTGCCAAATTGCTATTTGAATATGGACGGTCGATGGATTCATTCAAATCCAGGGTATTAAACTGGGCGAAGTCCCCGCGAAATATGAAAAATGGATTTAGAAATGTTAGACCAAATCCAAGGACATTTGTTTTTCGATACCCGAAAACGAGATCTGGTGGTGAAAATATGGTTTGACTTCCATTGCTGTAAACATTAACACCGGAAAAATTAAAGACACGATCAAATCCGGAATAGTAAGAAGCAGATATTTCCCCCATCCCAAAAGAATAGGTGCTTTGTATTCCGCCTTCAAATGGGAGTTCCGAAATAGTAAATATTTGAGATTCTTCGGGATAAATGGGAAGTGAAATAGGGAAATGGTCATCGCCCAACGGGATCCGATTCGTAGTATGAATTGGAGAGAAAACGGCATTCAATTTTAGATTACCTATATAGTAATCCAGAGCACCAGATAAGGTCGCCATTTTTCGTTCTCGACCCAAAAAGAAAATATAATAATAATCAAATGCGCTGGCATTATCCACTGGGCTATTTTCATCTACGCTGCCCCATGAGTGAATTTGCTTGCCCATCCGAAATTCAAAATTGTCACTGTTATAAGTTGTATAGAGCTCTCTCATGTCCAATCGGAAATCTTGTGGGTCCTTAGAGCCTAAAAAATAAGCATCAGATCTGGTTTGATATTCCAATGTGAAATTCCCGTTAAGTGAAATATTCTCACTTTGATGGGAAAAATCTATGGCGCTCATTCGAAAAGGGATGTCAATCAGAGAATAGTCTGATAACCTTGAAATATGGGCAAAATCAACATAGCCATTCATATCAAAAGATGGTTCACTTCCAAGCAAATAGGCTAGGAGAAAAATTGGAGTGATTTTAGTCATAATTTATTTTGCAGTAAGAAATTCATCCAGCCAATTCAATACTTCCGTTCCTTGTGTGACCCAAGCGCGGGTTAAAGCTATATCGGGAAAATTTCCTAATAATTCACCATTCCATGCGTAAACAATTTTTGTTTGAGATTCATTAACTTTTTCCAGGATCCAAATTCCCCCAGCATTGGGGAGACGAACATGATCTTGTTCTAATCTTCCTTTTGGGTGTTCTACTGACGAATAAGCAAAAACCCAATAATTGTCTTGATTTTCAATAGAATATTTTACAATGTAATCTCGTCCATCAAAAGGGAAAGGCATATCTAATACAATTTGAATCACATCTTTTTCAAGTCGAATTGTTTGAGTAACGCGGTCAAAAATTTCCGGATAATGATCCAAATCTTGAATCGCAAAAGATACATCTTTGATAGAATGATTTAAAATTGTTTCTGCTTTGCTAACGGGAAAACCTTGATAGTTTTGCCAAGAAATTTGAATGGTTTCATCCTTTAAAATTTCCCAGTTTGATAATAATTCAATGCCGTGAAGGTCCAAAGCGAATAATTGATTTAATAAAAACAGACTAAGAAGTTTTTTCATTTTTTTAAATTAAGAAAGTTCGATAAATCTTTTCACAATCTTGGCGAATTTGCGATTCAGTAAGACCAAATTTTTCTAAATCGTAACGATGTCCACTTTCAAAACCTCTTTGATTTTCGGCTGTAATTTGGACAATCTTTCTTAGTTCATCCGTCATTTCGTGTTGAGTGAAGTCTGAGATTCGTTTCATTAAAGATTCAAATTGAGTCATCATGGTATCAAAACGGACGATTAATACTTTTTCTTTATCAATTCTATCGTGGGTCCAATCATCATGAAACCTCGTAAGTAATTCAACCAGGGCTTTATAAAGTCTAGATATAAATCGTTCTTGAATTTTTTCATCTAAAGACCAAAAACCAAACTTTTTATCTAATACACCTGTGACTAAACTTAATCCGGATGGAATTACACTCAATGGATCTCGAATCATATAAAGGATTTTTGCATCCGGGAATTTTTCTTGAAACGCTGGAAGATTCCCACTTAAACTAAAAAGTTTTCCTATATAGCGCTGCCCATTGTTCGATGTCAAATTTCGTTTCCACATGGACTCGAACCAGTCAAAATCTCTTTTTGACGTATTCCGAATTTTCGGGTCCACCCAATCAAATAAATCTTTTTCATCGAATGTAAGGAAAAAACCGTACAAGAAGAATCCATCAAAAAATCGGAATAAAAGTGAAACATCATCCGTTTCTACAGATGAAAGGCTTGTTTCATGTGCTTCTGTTGAATGATGTTTAGCTGGACTTATAAATTCCATGATGGGTAAAAATGGCTTTAAGACTTTTTGGATAGAAATGGATGGATACACCATTTGCCAGAGTTGAGAGCCTACACCAAATCCATTCTTGATTAAAAATCTGTGCAGGAAGGTTGTCCCTGATCTTGGATTTCCTACGATAAGAATGGGATTCTCTAGAGCCTGATTAAAACCGGGAAAAATTACTTTATCGATTTGTTGCCCAAACCATACAAAAATGCGCAACGTAACAATGGCAATTCCCGTAAATATTGGTGAAATCCATGCGCCGAACGTTTTACCGATAACGGTGTAAACTTTGAATATGCGTTTAAGTGCCAATTGAATTAATTTTAGTTAAATTTCAAGATGGGATACAGGATGTTAATTAAAAATATATTTAACCTTTTAAACCCAAAAGAATCTATAGGTTAAATTAAGTCTTCAAAATCATAAAATAAACTGTTTATAAACCATGAAACGATTCATAATTATTTTTCTATTTATTACGTGTCAACTTTTTGGACAAGTATTTAACGGCATGACACTGTTTTCTCCTACACAAGGTGGAAATAGTGGTGATGGATTCTCAACCTTTTTGGTTGATAATGATTTAGATGTTATTAATTCTTGGAGCCACCCTCGCGGTGCTGCAAGTATGGCTTATTTATTGGAGGATAGCACGTTGATTTATCCTTATAAAGTCCAAAATCCATCCATGTCTGCTGGCGGCGTTGGCGGCGGAATCTCAACTTACAATTGGGACGGAGATCTTCTTTGGTCTTATGAATTTGCTAATGACACCTATCAGCACCATCATGATATTGAACCACTACCAAATGGAAATATCCTCGTAATTCTCTGGGAAAAGAAAACGGACACAGAAGCTTATGCTGTTGGTCGTCAATCCATTGATAATTCTTTGAACGAAATGTGGGCAGAAGCTATTCTTGAAATTGAACCGGTGGGAACAAATGAAGTCAATATTATCTGGGAATGGCACATTTGGGACCATCTAATTCAGAATATGAACCCAAATTTAGATAATTATGGTGTGATTGAAAATCATCCTGAATTGCAGGATGTGAATTATGGAAGTGCTGGAAGCAACCAAGGTCCCGGAGGCCCAAACGGAGATTGGAAACATTATAATGCTGTTGCTTACAATGAAGTTTTAGACCAAATCGTCATTTCTTCCAGACATCATGATGAGATTTATATTATCGATCACAGTACTACAACAGAAGAAGCGGCGAGTCATTCTGGAGGAAACTCTGGAATGGGTGGTGATTATTTGTTTCGATGGGGAAATCCGCAAGCCTATGATCGCGGGACAAATTCAGATCATCTTCTTGCCGGTCAACATGGCGTGAATTGGATTCCTGAAGGATATCCCGGCGCAGGAAATCTAATCTTATTCAATAATAATTACGGTGGGAATACTACGGCTGCTGTTTTTGAATTAATTCCTCCATTAAACGGTAACGGGCTATATGATATTTCCCTCAATGAACCCTTTGGTCCAGATGAACCAATTTGGATGCATTCTGGTTCTTTCCATACTCAAATGCAGGGTGGTGCTTACCGCTTACCCAACGGAAATACTTTTATTACTGATTGTGATAGTGGTAAAATGTTCGAAGTCACAGAAGATCATGAAACAGTATGGAGTCACACATACGGTGGATCACAGTTTTTCATAGCACGTGGACAAAAATTCCCCATGGATTATTTAGGCGGTGGATTTCCTGATTTTACTTTAGGCGATGTGAATTTTGATGGATCCATTAATATTATAGATGTTTTACATGTAGCAGATATGGCTTCCGGATTTGGATATACATCGACACCCCCAGCAGATTATAATGGTGATGGTTCAGTAACTATCACGGATGTCATCATGCTACTTCAAACAATAATAAATAACTAAAATTCAAATATTTATTCCTTTTTCTTATAAATACATTTGTAAGTTTGGAAACGATATAAACGCAAATCGTTTCCATTGCCCGTGAAAAATTATCAACAATTAAATCAAATATTGGGCGAGGGCTTTGAGTCTGTTTCAAACTCAGGCGTTCGTGCTTTTACAGTAGAATCGCTTGCAAAGCGTCTCTCTATGAGTAAAAAAACGATTTATAAACACTTTCCTACGAAAGAAAATTTAATTCATTCTATTATTCTTTATATTTTTGAACAAATAAATGGTGTATTTGAAACGGTCATGAAAGATGAGCCTAATCCAGCTGTTCAATTTGTGAAAATTATGGAAAACATTTCCAAATTTGCGGGTAGAACCCCGGTAAACCATCTGGCAGAACTCAAATCGCAATATCCCCAAATATGGAAAGAAGTAGAAGCATTCCGATTAGGGCATCAAGATGATTTTTATACGATATTAAAAAATGCGCAAGAGCAAAGTTTTGCGCGTGAAGAAATCAACATGAGAACGATGTCCATTGTTTATATCAATATTATTAATTCCACATTTCAACCCGAATTCTTTCTCCAAAATGATCTCCCAATTCGAGATACTATCCATGGATTTGTCCAAATTGTAGCTCGAGGGATTTTTAACGAAAAAGGATTAAAAGCTATAAATATTTATAATGAAAAACACGCTACTTAATTATTCTGATCACCCTGTAAGGCAATGGTTCATTCGCCAAAGTTTAGACCGCCCAATACGCGTTATTATATTGTCTGTTATCGCAACAATTATCATGGGATTTGGACTCCAATTTTTTGTCGTGGATGATGATGTCATGAAAATGCTTCCTAAAAACTTAGAGTCTCGTTTGTCTTGGGATGCACTTCAAGATGAATTTGGAAGTACTGAAATGATTTTTATCGCTTTCGGTCATAAAAATAAAACGATTTTTACGCCTGATGCATTTGCCACAGCATGGGATTTGGCAGACCAATTGGAAACTTCACAAAAAGTTGAAGAAGTCACCAGTGTTTCTCGAATGAATCGTATGGATAATATTGATGGATTTATGGAGGTTGGCGATCTTCAACCGGATCGGGAATTATCACAAGTAGATGTAGATAATATAAAGGATTATCTTGATCGGAATAAAACAATTAAAACTAGACTCATCAGTGAAAAAGATGAATACATTGTTGTTATCATTCAACCATATGATACGAAAGGATTAGATGTTTTCCGAAATGAAGTGGTTGCGATTACTAAACCGATTCTAAAAGGATATGAAATTCATTATGGTGGGAATGCCTATGTAACCGGAACCATGCCAGAAATGATTCGAGAAGATGTACAAGGCCTTATGAAAATGGGTATGCTGATCATGGTTTCCATACTGCTTCTAAACTTGAGAAGCCCAAAAGGCGTGGCTTTGGTTATGATGGTGATAGGTTTATCACTCGTTGCAATGATGGGTTTTATGGGGTGGATTTATCGACTTACGGGTTCAGAAAGATTTCTTTTTACTATGGCTAATACGTCCATGCCAATTATTCTTTTGACGATTGCAAATTCGGATGGTGTTCATGTTGTGACCAAATATTTTAAAGAACTCCGTTCAAAAAATGATGTTCGGCTCGCAGTTGCTTCCACCATGGATTCTTTGCTAATTCCCATCTTTTTAACGAGCATTACGACAATCGCAGCTTTTTTAACCATGATCTCATCTCCGTTAGAACCCATGATTGGCTATGGTGTCACCATTGGTGTGGGCATCACTTGGGCTTGGTTTTTGAGTTCGCTGATGTTGCCTGCTGTCATTAGTTTATTAAAGTGGGATGCTAATTCAAATGCTATATCCAAACCCAGTTTATTTGAACGAGGGATCGATAAATTAGGTAAACTTGTTCTGAGTCACCCAAAGTATGTTTTTTCTTCAGGGGCAATTTTTGTCATCATAGGCTTGTTTGGATTAATGAAAGTTACCGTGGATGTGAATATGGCTAGCATGTTCAAACCCGGGACGGAAATTCGGGACAGCATGGACTTCATGGATGAAGAACTAACAGGAACCATGGACATCCGAGCCCGAATCGAAGGTGATATGAAAGATCCGGGGACATTAGCTGATATGATTGCTCTTCAGGACTTTATGGAAATAGATGAAAAAGTAACTATCAGTTATTCCATCGGAAATGTGGTGGAACAAATGCACAGGACGGTGATGGATGATGATATTGCATTTGAAACCATTCCTGAAAATCGTGAAAAAGTGAATAACCTTTTTACCATGTATTCTATGTCCGGTGATCCTGATGATTTTTCTTCCATGGTTGATTATAATTATGAAGTGGGCTTAGTTACCGCTTTGAGCAAAATTATGTCAACAGATGATATTTTTAGCTATGTTGAAAAAATAGATGCCTATATTGATGAAAATTTTAATCCGGAATTAAAAATTAATGTTACAGGAATGATGGTTGTTTTTCGGGATTTGGTAACTTTAATTATTAAATCATCCATCTTTAGTATTACATTTTCGTTATTTGTAATTGGTGTAATTGCATCCATATTTTTTAAACGAATTTTATGGGGTTTCTTAGCAGTCATTCCGCTTTCATCTGCCGTCATTATTAATTTCGGTTTTATGGGTTATTTCGGAATTGAGTTAAGCCATATTACGGCACTCCTGTCCTCCATCATCATTGGAGTTGGTGTTGATTTTTCGATTCACTACATTGCCCAATTCCGTCGTTTGTCCAGAACAGTATCAGCAGATAAATTGAGCAGGGAAGTCGTGGATGATGTGGGATATCCTATTATCTTGGATGCTGCATCTAACATGGGATTTGGTGCATTATTATTTTCGGCATTTTTATCAATCCAATATATTGGTGGATTGATGGTTTTCGCCATGATGTCCACATCTCTTGGAACACTCACAGTGCTTGCAGCTCTTGCGGAATCATTAAAGAAAAAATTAATTGGACGGAGTTAACAAATGATCAGAAGCGCCATAAAAGGGATAGGCTATCACGTCCCCAGTCAAGTAGTAACAAACCAAGATTTAACTGAATTAATGGACACTTCGGATGAGTGGATCAAAACACGATCCGGTATTGAAGAACGACATTGGGTACAAGGAGACGAAGCTGCATCAGACCTTGCGTTTCCTGCAGCAAAGAAGGCAATAGAAAATGCTGGTATAAACCCTGAAGAAATTGATCTCGTAGTTGTGGCAACTATTTCAAGCGATTATTTTTTCCCAGGCGTGAGTTCACAACTCCAGGAAATGCTGGGTTTGAGAAATGTCGGCTGTTTTGATTTACGTGCTGCATGTTCAGGATTTGTTTACGCTCTTTCCACAGCAGATCAATTTATTCAATCTGGGATGTATAAAACTGCTCTTGTGATTGGTGCAGAAGCACAGTCAAAATTCATTAATAAAACGACAGAAGGAAGAGATATTTCTGTTCTTTTTGGTGATGGAGCGGGTGCGGTCATTCTTCAACCTAGCCAAGATGAAGCTGGTATTTTATCCACTCATTTACATAGCGAGGGGAAAGATATGAAAAACTTATGGATGGAAGGCCCTGGATCATCTGGTTTAAACCAAATTAACAAACTTACCATAGAACAAGCACAGAGATATGAACCCTTTATGAATGGACGCGAAGTATTTAAGAATGCAGTGGTTCGTTTTCCCGAGGTTATTCAAGAAGCGTTGGATAAAAATAATCTCTCCATGGATGATGTTGCATTGATTATTCCCCATCAAGCGAATTTGAGAATTATCCAATCTGTTGCAAAAAGAATGGGCGTAAACATGGATAAATTTTATGCTAATATTCAAAGATATGGGAATACGACGGCAGCATCTATCCCGATAGCACTGTGTGAGGCTGTGGAAGAAGGGAAAATCAAGGCAGGAGATACAATAATTCTCGCAGCCTTTGGCGCCGGTTATACATGGGCATCAGCCGCGATTCGGTGGTAGTGATAAGTATAAAGTGTTCATGCGTTAATGCATTGAACCCTCGAACACCTAAAAACATAAATACTTAAATTAAATAAAAGGACAATTATTATGAAAAAACCCATAATCATCATTCTTCTCATAGGTTATGTATTTTCACAAACAGGATTTGAAATAGCCAAATTGGTAGATGAAAAACCATCACCAGATGATATGTCCAATACGACTAAAATGGTATTAACCAATAAAAAAGGTAAATCCAGATCCTTGTCAATGGTATCGAAATCCATGGATGGCAATAAAAAACAAATCAGCTGGTTTCTGAAACCGAAAGATGACAAAGGCGTGGCATTTTTAAAGATCGAACACGAGGGTAAAGATGATGAAATGCGCATGTGGCTCCCTGCATTTAAAAAAGTAAGACGTATCTCTTCCAAGAAAAAAGGGGATGCATTCATGGGGTCTGATTTGAGTTATGAGGATTTATCCAGCCGAGATTTAGATGAAAATGAATACAGGCGTTTAGATGATGAAACGGTGGGTGGCAAAGATTGCTATGTGCTGGAAATCCTTCCAAAAAAGTCGGCGAAATCGTCCTATACAAAACACATATCATGGATAGAAAAATCAACGCTCATGGGTGTGAAAGAAGAATCCTTTGATAAACGAGGCGAATTAAAAAAGAAAAAAGAATATGAATTCAAAGATATGAAAGGTTTCGATATAATGAAGCGTGTTTTTGTTGAGGACGTTCAAAAACAACATTCAACTGAAGTGACTTTTTCAGATATAGAAGTAGATTCTAGGATTGAAGAAAAATTATTTCAAGAAAAAAACTTAAAGCGTCTTCCGAAAAAATAGATGATAAAAAATTATAATAATTATTTAAAACGTAAATATGTAATGGAGTTTAGGATGTTAGATAATTACGTTTTACATAATTACAAATTTCTTTCAAAAAAATAGAAAATGATAAAAATTATTTTTGTGCTGCAACTCAAGATCCTGCTACTGTTGGTACCACTGCTCCTTGCGAAGTTACACGGACAAATATCATATTCCGGTTCAATTAATCCGGGAAATATGGTCCGCCTCTCGGATCAATCAGAAATTTCACTCCCATTTAGGTTAGCAGAAGCAGAAGTAGGTTACTCATCGGGTGATTTTGAAATCAAGACCAATTCTGCATTAGAATATCGCTGGTCCAATAATGAAAATGAACTTCAAATACGAGAAGCCTATTTAACATGGTATCCAAGCTGGGGGGAAGTAAAGCTAGGGAAACAGATCCATGCCTGGGGCGCGGTAGATGGAAATAACCCTACCGATAATTTGAATCCCTATGATTATTATTATATGTTTCTTCCTGGGGCGGATCGTAAAATTGGAACTATATCTGGCTCGGCAAAATATTATTGGAACGACTCGCAGATAGAAGGTGTGTACATTCCAGAGCATGAAGGGAATCGCTATCCATTTGGTGAAAAAGCCTTTCCATTGGATATACCTGAAGCTGCTCCAGACTTGATGGATGTAAATGCGGGAAGCGAATTTGGAATAAGAATTCAATCTACTTTTGGGTCCAGCGATTTTAGTTTTTCATATTTTAATGGAAGAGATCGATCGTTCACTTATGTTGGAATGAATGCTAATATTCCATCCTTTTTTTATAGAAAAACAAATGTTATTGGATTTGATTTGGTTTCCTTTATTGGTGAATTCACAAATCGAATTGAGATTGCTCGTTTTAAAACTCACATAGATATGAATTTGGATAGGCCTTATTTTAATAATACTACCTATATCCAATATGCGGAACAGATAGAATACACCACATCAACAGATATCATGCTTTCAAGTCAATTGATTGGGTATATAGAAGGGATATTTTCTTTGGAAGATTTAGGCTATACTAGATTAGTCCAAACTACTCTCCCCGAATTAATACCCGGAATGGGTACTCCATTCGCATCTTTTTCCGATTTGGGATTGATGCTTTCAGCTTCTGCCAATTACTTTGATGATGCTTTAGAGCTTTCAGGAAATACATTTATGGACTTAAAGGATTCCCAATCCATGTTGGGTGTATCTGCGAAATATTCGCCTATGGATAATTTGAAATTAAATCTATCTGTTTCAAAATTTATGGGTGAAGAGGGGACCCAATTCTATTCCATGGAAGATTTCTCTCATTTGAAGTTTGGGCTGGAATATCATTTTTGATTATTTAATAACTATTGAAAAGTTAGAATAACAATTTGAAAAACAAAAAAGCCCCGAAGGAATTCGGGGCTTTTTTGTTAACCAACCAAGGATGAAGGAATCAGTTACGCAAAGGTTTTCCTTTTTTAAGCATAAAACTGATTCTATCTTGGGAAAGTTTTTCTCCACAGAGAGAAATAAATGCTTCCCGTTCAATATCCAGGATATATTGTTCATCTACTGTTTTGGTGAGTCCCGCTTTATCTCCACCGGTCATTACGTAGGCTAATTTTTCACCAATCTTCAAATCATGATCAGAGATCTTCCCTTGCATCTTAAAACCTTTTAAAGCCATAGACATGGCAGTTCGTCCACCGGCACCGGGGAGTTTAAGATCATCCCGATAAGTTGGTGGTACATATCCATCGGCCAATTCTAGTGCTTTATCTTTTGCCGTTTGAATTAAGTGATCTCGATTAAGAATGATAGTATCATCCTTTTTTAAATAACCTAGATGTTTTGCCTCATCAGCGCTGGTCGCAACTTTTGCAAAACCAACAACTTCAAATATTTTTTGAATCTTCTGAAAAGCACCCATGCGACCTGTCCCACCATCCATGGCATTTAAGATCATACGGAGATTTCCGCCACCACCGGGAATGAGTCCAACACCCACTTCTACAAGTCCCATGTATGTTTCCGCAGCCACAACGCGATGAGCTGCTGGTTGGATAAGTTCTACGCCACCACCTAGTGTTAACTGAAATGGTGCCGCCACAACAGGACCTTTAGAGAACCGAATTCGCTGGGTTGTATCTTGAAGAACTTTAATAGCCATATTCAACTCATCCCACATTTGGTTTTTGCATACTTCCAAAATTAGATTCAAATTAGCACCGGCACAAAAATTCGGACCTTGGTGACCCAAAACCATGGCTTTATAATCGCCCTTTTCGATCAGATCAAGGGCAAGATTAATCATTTCAATATAAGAACCATCAATCGGATTTAATGTAGATTGAAGAATGGAATGGAATTCAACATTCAAGATGCCGTCACCTAAATCGTTAATACTGGCACTTAAATCACGTTTCAGTGTTTTACCACTTGTTTTATGAATAGCAAGATTCAAAACTTTTGGATTGGGTTCAATAGTAACGGGATGCTTACCGGAGGGGCACCAGTATGTTCGCTCACCGTTTTCAGTTGTATAAAAGGTTTCACGACCTGAGTCTAACATTTCCAAAACCCAATCAGGAACTTTCTTTCCTTCAGTTTTCATTCTATCTACAGATTTTCGAACGCCAAGGGCGTCCCAACTTTCAAATGGACCCATTTCCCAGGCGTATCCCCACCTCATGGCATTGTCAATATTCACAATATCGTCTGAAATTTCTGGAATACGGTTGGCACTGTAGATCAATGTTTTAGCAGTAATTTCCCAAAAATATTTACTGCCACGATCGTCCCCATAACAAAGAGCTTTGAGTTTATCTGGCAGTTTTTGTCGATCTTTTGCTACTCGAAAACAATCAAAGCGGACTTTTTCCTGGGGTGAATATTCACCGGTTTTAAAATCCACAGAATGGATGGATCGGTCTTCATTCTTTTTATAAAAACCAGCTTTTGTTTTTTGTCCTAATCGTCCTGAATCAACGAGTTGATTTAAAATTTCAGGAATTTTAAACATGTCCCGTTCTTCATCATCTAACGCTTTTTCATAGGTTGTTTTTGATACGTGTCTCATTGTATCTAATCCAACCACATCAGCAGTCCTGAAGGTTGCGCTTTTGGGTCGTCCAGTGATTGGTCCCGTCAATTTATCCACTTCTTCTACAGTAAGACCTTGTTGAATTGCAAGATTCATGGTAGTCATCATGCCATACACACCAATTCTATTTCCGATAAAGTTGGGTGTATCTTTGGCATGAACTATACCTTTTCCCAATATAGATTCACCAAATTCGATCATGGTATTATAAGTGTCATCGGTGGTTAGTTCTCCACGAACCAATTCCAAAAGCTGCATATATCTTGGTGGATTGAAAAAGTGGGTAATCATGAAACGCTTTTTCAAATCATCGGGAAGAGACGCTGTCAAATCAGCTAATCGAATTCCAGATGTATTGGAGGAAAGAATTGCAGTATCCTTTAAATGAGGAAGAAGGCTATTATAAACTTTCTCCTTAATATCTAGTCGTTCCACGACAGCTTCCAAAACCCAGTCTACTTCTGCGATCTTTTCAATATCATTTTCGTAGGTGCAAGGCTTTACTAATTCTGCATTTTTTGGTTTATAAAGTGGAGCCGGTTTTAAAGACGTGAGTGAGTCCACTCCATTTTTTGCCAACTCATCATTGATATCAAATAAATAGGATGGAATTCCCGCATTTGCAAGATGTCCTGCAATTTGCGCGCCCATGATACCTGCGCCGAGTACGGCTACTTTTTCAATTTTTTGTGACATAATTAATCCTTTTTAAGCTGGTGTACATTTGTATTATATATAGAGTTTTATGAAGTCCATATTTATAAGACCTCTATTGTCCCCCAATTACAGGGGGATTAATCGGTTTTATCCATTGCGAAAAAATCATTTTCCACTACTTGCCCACCATGATAGAGATGGATGGGGCGGGTCATACAGGAAATACAATGGGGTTTTAGAGTAGTTATTTTTTTGGGTTTTCATCGTATTTATTTTCCCTGTTCTTATCGTTCCAAAATGGTTGCGATACCTTGTCCCGAGCCGATACACATAGTGGCCAGACCGGTTTTTGCATCTTGTTGTTCCATAACATTTAGCAAAGTGGTAATGATTCGTGCTCCGGAGCAGCCCAGTGGATGTCCCAAAGCAATGGCACCACCATTCAAATTCACTTTTGATTTGTCCCAGCCACCTTCTTGAATCACATAAAGTGATTGGGCAGAGAATGCTTCATTGAGTTCAATTACGTCAATATCATTCATGGCGAGACCTGTTTTTGCTAAAACTTTTTCAGTTGCGGGTAAGGGACCGATGCCCATTCTTTTCCAATCCACACCGGCCACAGATCGACCTTTGATTGATGCGCGAATAGTAAGCCCATTTGCTTCCGCGAATTCCCGGCTGGTAATCAATATTGCAGCAGCACCAACGGAGATTGGGCTGGAAGTGGCAGGAGTAATAGTGCCATTTTCAATAAATGCAGGATTCAAACTTTGGATCTTTTCCAAATTGGGTTCTCTTGGACCTTCATCTTTTTCAACAGTGACTTCACCATAAACATCAATGGGAATAATTTCATTATTGAACCGGTCATTTTCTAAAGCATCCAATGCTTTGTTGTGGGATTCCACTGAAAATTGTTCCTGGGCATCTCGGGAAATTTTGCCTTCTTCAGCCAAAGTTTCTGCAGTTTCACCCATACCGATGTAATATTCTTGTTCGGCTAATTCGGGGTGAAAATCAGGATTGAATCCGCCCATGGGGACGGAAAACATATCTTCCACTCCGGCTGCAATTCCTACCTCAATATCGCCAGATTCAATTTTTGTACTAATTTGATGCACCGCATCCATGGAAGAACCACAGAATCGATTCACCACAGCACCACCGGTTGTTTCTGGAATACCTGCGAGAATGGCCACACCTTTTGCCATAAGCATTCCTTGGGGACCTTCCGGAAAGGCACATCCCAAAATAAGATCTTCGATTTTGTCAGGTGAAACATTTTCATTCCGCGCTAACAATCCTTTTACCACTTGGGCAGCTAGATCGTCTGGGCGAATTCCAACAAGGTTTCCGTTTTTTACGCCAATGGGCGATCGAACGGCATCAATAATTACAGATTCAGACATAGTGCTTTTTCCTTAGTTTCTATTTTCTCTGTGAAATAAAAATTCCGTTAAATCAAAATTCTCAATATTTAAATGAGACAATTTTCGTTGTTCTTTTTTTCGCCGGTTTAAACAGGGGGCGATCTTTTTTAGTGAAAGAGTTTTCATGATTATTTTCCTTTTTAGAATGGGTAGTTATTTTTGCTGAACATAAAGTCAGCCAAAGATTGTTTAAGAGAAATTGTATCCGTATTGAGCGTCATCCGGGACTCTAATTGGACAACCTTATCCTTGAAATCTTCTGGAATAGTTTCCATGAAAATTTTATTTAAACAGATATTAGATAAAGATTTTACTTCCAATAAAGATTCAGCCGTGAAAATTCGTGCAATGACGGAACTCATGTTTGAGATACCATTGGAAGATTGACTTTGTCTGGCACGGGAGATGACTGAACCAGCCGTGTAGATGTAAGTAAAAATATCTGCCAATGCCTCACTTAACTGTTGTTCGTGTTTAAGGTCTTGTCCGTATTCGCATAATGCTTCATGGAATACCATGGATGCCAAGCGCTTTGCAGACTCCACAGCAGATTTTTCTGACAGGAATAAATCTGCTTCAATATCGGGTGTTTCAGTCGCTAAAAAATCATCTACACCTTTCAAATAATCACGGAGTGAAATTTCTTCCATGAGCACTTTTTTCATCATATACCCTGTAACAATCATACGATTTATCTCGTTAGTTCCTTCCCAAATGCGATTGATTCGGTCATCACGGTAAGCCCGGGCGAGAGGATATTCTTCCGTAAATCCGTATCCGCCATGGATCTGGAGAGCTTCATCTACAACCATGTTTGATGTTTCGCTGCCAAATACTTTTGCCATAGATGCTTCAATGGCGAATTGTTCTGTTGCTTCAGCCATTTTTTTGTAATATTCTGGATCAGATTTGTCCAAGTTATCAATAGCATTTTGGATAAGCCCAACAGTTCTATAAAGCATGGAATCTGCTGCATAAACACGAACTGCCATATCAGCAATTTTCCCTTTAATAGAATCAAAATGAGCAATGGGTTGTCCAAATTGACGACGCTCAAGGGCATATTTGACGGCATGCTCCAGACCTACTTTTGATCCCCCAATGCAAGCAGCAGCTAATTTATAACGCCCAACATTCAAGGCATTAAATGCAATGGCTGCACCCTTTCCTACTTTATAAAGCAGGTTTCCTACGGGAACTTTAGCATTGGTGAATTTTAACGGTGTGGTGGAAGACCCCTTCATGCCCATTTTCTTTTCTTCGGCACCCACTTCAAATCCTTCTGTATTCCGATCCACAATAAAGCCGGAAAATTTGTCACCATCAACTTGCGCCAAAACAGTAAATACATCGGCCCAACTACCATTACTGATAAATTGTTTGTCGCCATTTAAAATATAGTGTTTTCCATCTTCAGACAGAATAGCTGTTGTTTTGCCGGACAGCGCATCTGATCCGGCTGTGGGCTCTGTTAATGCATAAGCGGCAACCCATTCGCCCGTCATAAGTTTTGGTAAATATTTTTCTTTTTGTTTGGGCGTACCAAAGAATACAATGCCCATACTTCCAATACCAGTTTGAACTGAGAAAGTACATGAGAAGGAGGGGGAACCACCTCGTCCCATACCTTCCGAAACAATACAAGATGTAATTTTATCTAGATCATTGCCACCATATTCTTCTGGCGTATCCACGCCTATGAGTCCCAATTCTCCCGTTTCTCGGAGTAGTTTCAGGCTTAAATCCTTGTCTAATTTGTCTATAGCTTCAACATTGGGAAGAATGCGATCTTTCACAAATTCCTGAATCATTGCATCTATATCCTGATGATCTTCGGAAAAAGTTTCCCTGCAAAATACTTTTGTATTTGCCACGGGTGATATGAGCCATTGCCCACCTGAAATTGTTTTAAGTTTTTGTGTATCTGTCATCATGTTTTCCTATTATTTTTTCAAACCCGCAAGAATGAAATCTGAAATGGTTTGAATATATTCATGTGCTTCCACGCCGGATTTATCGAAACGAGTAAACCAATTTATACCCTCAATATTGATTAAAATTGAAAGGGCGGTGATTCGTGGATTGACGTGCCGAAATTCACCGGTATCCACACCGGTTTGTATGATTGTTATAATGTATTCCAAAAAAATAGAATACACTTTTTGGAGCTTTGCATTAAAATCGGCATCCCGACCACTCAAGGACCAAAACTCAACAAGGATTTTAAACCCAGATGAATCTTTTTGATATTGCGCTAAAAAATAATTAAATAATCCTTTTAGCTGTTCAGAAGCGGAGTGTTTGGTTTCTATATTTTCAATAAAACCTGCATTATATTGTTTCACCCAATGGTCCACGAGAGAGAGATATACCTCTTTTTTCGATTTATAATACCAATAAATGGCACCTTTTGAAAGCTGGGATGATTTAACAATATCATCCATGCGGCTCCGTTCATATCCGTTTTCAACAATCACGGATAATGCTGCTTCCATTATTTGGTCTTTTCGCTGATCTTGTTTTTCTTGATTCATTTATAGACTGACTGGTCGGTATAGTTTAATACCAAATGTAGATTCGATGCAAATTGTTTTTTAGGAGATGGTGGATTATTTTTAAAAATTCCACAGGAAGGAGGTGACTAGCAATTATTTTTGTTGACGAGAAATTTGCATGACAGCTAATATTGAGTTTTTAAAATTTATTAAATCTTCAAAATTAAAAATGGGAATCAATGGAAAAAAATATTATAAAATTGAATTGACATCTCCTTTTTTAAACATGTAACTTTAATTGAGATTAAGTCTCAATAACAATAACATTTGCAGTTTAAATAAAACTCTAAATAGAAAAAAATGAAACGTATTTTATTATTAATCGTGGTGGCTGCAAGTCTGATATTCACGCAGGACGATTTCTTCCAACCTAGTTCAAGCATCGGCGGCTATGGTGAACTTCACTATAATCGTGCTCAAACCGGTGATGATGATGCAACGACTACTTTGGATTTCCATCGCTTCATTATCTATTATGGATATAATTGGACCGAAAATTGGTCCTTCAAATCGGAAGTTGAATTAGAACATAATTTTGTTGCCGATGGTCAAGGCGAATTAGAATTGGAACAGGCATTTGTGAATTATCATTCCCATCGATTCGGAATGCAAGTTGGTGTGATTCTCCCGTCTGTAGGATTGATTAACGAATATCATGAACCGCCCTTATTTGTGAGTGTTGAACGTCCAGACTATAGTAAATATGTTATTCCAACCACTTGGTTTGGAAATGGATTTTCGTTGTACGGTTCCATATCCGGTATTAATTGGCGCGTGGCAATATTAGAAGATATGGATGGCGAAAATATTGGTGCAGGGATTCGCAGCGGTCGTGGTAAAGGATACAAAACCACGGCTTACGATTTTGTGAAAAATTTTAGTTTGAATTATACAGAATTTCCAGGATTACGAGTGGGTGGATCTTATACTATACACAATGCACCGATTGATAATAATCCTGATTCAACCGTTTCATTTGGATTGTCCGAATTCAATCTTAAATATTATGCAAAAAACATTTATGCTGTTTTGGAATATGGGAACATCTCCTATGAAAATAATCCTGATGACTACACATCCAGTGGTGGATATTATTTGGATCTTGGATATAATGTGGCAGGGCTTGTTGGACT
>JABHAX010000123.1 GCA_018674095.1 Fidelibacterota bacterium | reverse complement strand
TGTTCTGATTGGGATTCATAATCGCGGTGTTCCTCTTGCAGGTAGAATTCAAGCAAAAATTAAAAATATTAGTGGTGTAGAACTAAGTTTAGGTTCGTTGGATATTACGTTTCACAGGGATGATTATCGAGAGCGATTGGTCATTCCACAGGTAGAGGGAACTGATATTCCTTTTTCATTAGATGGAAAAACTGTCATTTTAATAGATGACGTACTTTATACAGGAAGAACTATCCGAGCTGCATTAGATGAACTCAATAGTTTTGGCCGAGCATCAAAAGTTCAATTAGCTGTTCTGGTGGATCGTGGACATCGGGAGCTCCCTATCAAAGCCGATTTTGTTGGAAAAAACATTCCGACTCATGAGGGCGAACATGTAAATGTAACTTTTACTGAAACGGATGATGTTGATAGCGTTTATCTTTTACGGAACCAGGAGGCTTAATGTTACAACAACGACATTTATTAGGTTTAGAAGGATATCCGGCAGAAGATATTCAAACTATAATTGATACTGGTTTCAAATTTCGAGAAGTATTGGATCGTCCCATAAAAAAAGTCCCATCGCTTCAAGGCGTAACAATTGTAAATCTTTTTTTCGAAAATTCAACGCGAACACGAATTAGTTTTGAATTGGCCCAAAAACGGCTTAGTGCAGACACGGTGAATTTTTCCGCAACATCCAGTAGTTTGAAGAAAGGGGAAAGTTTTAAAGATACTGCCCAAAATATTGAAGCTATGAAAATAGATGCTGTGGTGATGAGGCATCCCACGCCAGGCGCTCCAAAACATTTAACAGAATTTATTGATTCAGTTATTATTAATGCTGGTGATGGAACCCACGAACATCCTACTCAAGCTATTTTGGATATGATGAGTCTCCATGAAAAATTTGGGAGACTCAATGGGCTTAAAGTCGGAATTCTAGGGGATATTTCTCACAGTCGTGTTGCATTGAGTAATATTTTCGGTCTAATAATTATGGGCGCTGAAGTTACGTTGTGTGGTCCACCTAATTTGATTCCTCCTTTTATTAAGGATTTGGGGGTTAACATTAATTATAATGTCGATGAAGTAATAGAATGGGCAGATGCATTAAATGTACTCAGAATCCAGAGAGAAAGAATGGGCTTAGGTCTTGTGCCATCGGTTCGGGAATATCGTGCTATGTTTGGCATCACACAAGAACGCTTGGATAAACATAAAAAAGAGATTGTCATCATGCACCCAGGTCCGATGAATCGCGGTGTGGAAATTGATGGTTCTGTCGCGGATGGAGATCAAGCCATTATTTTAGATCAAGTCTTAAATGGTGTTGCATCCAGAATGGCAATATTGTACCTGCTTTGTGGCGGGAAATCAAGTGAGGAAGGTGCATCATGATAATTGAAAAAATAGCAAAAAATCTTGTATTAAAAAACGGAACAATTATTGATCCACATCGGGGCAAAACATATTTAGGCGATGTGTGGGTAAAGGATGGAAAAATTGCCGGTGTGGGGAAGGTGGAAGCTCCTGCAGACTCTGAAACGATTGATTGTAGCGGTAAAGTAATTACCCACGGTTTTTGCGACCTTCATGTGCATTTCCGTGAACCGGGGCGAGAAGATAAAGAAACATTAAAAACAGGTGCTCGTGCCGCCATGGCAGGTGGATTCACAAGAGTCTGCGTCATGCCAAATACCAATCCTCCGTTAGACTCTCCGGAATCCATTAATTTTATCCGAGAAAAAGCTGAAGAATGTCCGATTCATATTCATCCCATTGGTGCTATTACAAAAGCGCAAGGTGGTAACGATCTCACAGAAATGGGATTAATGCATAAAGAAGGTGCAGTTGCATTTAGCGATGATGGGTTGCCCATTCAAGACGGTGCTATGATGCGAATTGCGCTAGAATATTCAACATTATTGAATGTGCCTATTATTAACCACGCAGAGGATGAGTGTCTCCGCGCAAAAGGTGTGATGCATGAAGGTATCGTATCTAACCATTTGGGATTATCGGGGAATCCGGATTTGGCTGAATCGGCCATGGTTCATAGAGACTTAGAATTAGCAGAATTCACTGGCGCACGACTTCATGTTCCTCATGTGAGTTCCGAGAAAGCCATAAATCATATTCGAAGAATGAAATCAACCAATGAAAAAGTGACTTCTGAAGTGACACCACACCATTTATTTTTCAATGATGAAGCACTCAAATCCTTTAATACCAATTTGAAGGTTGCTCCACCTATTCGAACTGAACGAGATAGACTCGCTTTAGTTGAAGCAGTAAAAGACGGTACGATAGATTGCATTGCGACAGACCATGCTCCACATGCAATAGAAGATAAAGAAACAACATTTGACTTGGCATCATTTGGAATGATTGGATTGGAATCTTGCTTTGGTGCTGTGAATAAAGTTTTGGTTCAGGATGAAGGGTTATTAATCGAAGATGTGATTGAATTGTTAACATCTAAACCGCGATCTATTATGGGGTTTGAACCAAATCTATTTTTTGTTGGCGAAGAGGCCGAAATCACAGTTTTAGATACGAATAAAGAATGGATATTCGGAAAAGAGCATATACAATCTCGCTCAAAAAACTCGCCCTTTTATGGTGAGTCATTAATTGGGCAAGTAGTCATAACAATTTCTCGTGGACAGATGTCATTAATCTGAATTGAAATTAATTCAGATTATGTATTGACTATGTATTAAATCTACAATTAATTTTTTGGGCTTTATTCGAAGTGAAAATGAAGACTATATCAATAAAAGAAACAGAAATACAAAAAGATTGGTGGATCGTAGATGCTGAAGGGAAGACCCTTGGCCGATTCGCCTCTAAAATTGCCCAAATTCTACGTGGAAAACACAAAGTAAATTTCACGCCTCATATGGATATGGGAGACTGCGTAGTGGTTATCAATGCAGAAAAGATTCAATTAACTGGATTAAAGGAAACGGATAAAACCTATTTCCGCCATACAGGATATCCTGGTGGAGGAAAAGAAACATCCGTTGCCGACATGCGCCGCTCACATCCAGAACGGATCGTAGAAAATGCAGTGAAAGGTATGTTACCTCACAATCGCTTGGGACGAAATATAATGTCTCATTTAAAAGTGTACACAGGAACAGACCATCCCCATATTGCGCAACAACCTAAACTATTAGAAATCTAAATCTATGTCAGAAGCTACTTATTACGGTACAGGCCGAAGAAAAAGTTCTATTGCTCGTGTATTTATGTCTCCAGGAAAAGGGGAAATAAAAGTGAATGGTCAACCTTTTCGTGAATATCTTTGCCGAGAAACATTGGCCACTGTTGTGATGCAACCTTTGGTTGCTCTCGAAAGTGAAAAATCTTATAACATTAAGATAAATGTAAATGGCGGTGGACTCACCGGACAAGCTGGTGCCATTCGTCTTGGAATCTCTCGTGCTCTTTTAGGTGTGAATGATGATTATCGTCCCATTTTAAAAGAGAAAGGATTCCTAACTCGTGATGCGCGGAATGTTGAACGGAAAAAACCCGGTCAGCCTGGCGCTCGTAAAAACTTTCAATTCTCTAAACGTTAATTACTAATTATGGCTGAAGTTAAATTTGAAGATCTTCTGGGTACTGGCGCTCATTTTGGGCATGTAACCAGAAAATGGAACCCAAGTTTTAAACCTTATATTCTTCTCGAGAAGAATGGGATTCATATTATTAATCTTGAATCCACGATTGAAGCAATTACCAAAGCTGGCAATTTTGTAAAAGATATTGTTAGCAAAAAAGGTGAAATCCTTTTTGTTGGAACTAAAAAACAAGCTCAAGATATTATTCAGCAAGAAGCTGATAGATGTAGCATGTTTTATATTGTTGAACGTTGGTTAGGTGGAACTCTTACCAATTTTTCTACAATTAAGAAAAGTATTAAACGATTGAAGATGCTGGAAAAAGAAGGGTCATCCCTTTATGAAAATCTGACCAAAAAAGAAACCCAGATGCTTAATCGTGAAAAAGTAAAATTGGCAGATCAGCACAGAGGTATTAAAGATATGCGTCGTTTACCAGACGCAATCATTATTGTTGACGCACAATATGAAGACACAGCAATTCGCGAAGCGAAAAGATTAGATATACCCGTCATAGCCATTGTGGATTCAAATACGGATCCCAACAAAGTAGATATTCCTATTCCAGCCAATGATGATTCAATCCGAACCATTCAATTAATTATTTCTGCATTGGCAGACGCTGTAAATGAAGCTCGCGAATCTGTAGCCGACAAAGATAATAAGAAAGAAAATAAGAAGGTTGAAGTAAACAAAACAGAATCCGCAGTAGAATTGAAAGATTCGACAAAAGAATCATCCCCTAAAAATGGTGCGGAAACGGCTCCCATTATCGAAGCTGTAGTTGAAGATTCACCCGACAAAAAAGAGAGTAAAGAAGTTGATGAATCTCCCGGCAAAGATGAAAAGTAAATTATAATGAGTATTGATGCAAAATTAGTAAAAACTCTGCGCGAAAAAACAGGTGCAGGAATGATGGATTGTAAAAAAGCCTTGGTTGAAACATCAGGTGATTTAGTAAAAGCTGTAGATCATCTTCGTAAAACGGGTGTTGCCAAAGCAGAAAAGAAAGGCTCACGAGAAACGAAGGAAGGGTTAGTTTATTCTTACATTCATGCAGGCGGACGTTTAGGCGTTTTAGTGGAGCTAAACTGTGAAACTGATTTTGTTGCTAATACAGATGGATTTACTGAATTAGCTCATAATCTTGCTATGCAAATTGCAGCTACAAATCCAGTCTCTCTCGATAGAGATTCCATAGATGAAGCCATTGTAGAACGTGAAATAAATATCTTTACAGACCAAGCTAAATCTCAAGGAAAACCTGATAATATCATTGAAAAAATGGTTGAAGGTCGAATCAATAAATTTTACCAAGAATCTTGTTTGTTAGATCAAACATATATTAAAGATTCAGATAAAAAAGTTCGCGATTTGATTACCGAAATTATTTCAACTCTCGGTGAAAATATAAGCATCAATCGTTTTGTTCGATTTGCCATTGGCGAATCGAACCCCTCCAGTAACGGCCAAGTTTAACTCCTTACATGGCTGAACCGCTGTATCACCGTGTTCTTCTGAAACTTTCAGGAGAAGTATTAGCTGGTGAACAAGGATTCGGCATTGATCCCAAAAAAGCATCATACCTCGCTGAAGAGGTAAAATCCATCTATGATCTAGGTATCGAGATTGGTTTAATTATCGGTGCTGGGAATATTTTTCGTGGTATGCAAGCAGCCAGTAAAGGTATGGATCGCGTAACTGGCGATTATCTAGGCATGTTAGCCACCATCATGAATGCTATTTCTGTTCAAGATGCCCTAGAAAAAGTTGGGTGCGAAACTCGTACTCTATCAGCAATAAGTGTTTCACAAATCGCAGAACCTTATATTCGACGTCGAGCCATTCGCCATCTTGATAAAGGGCGAGTGGTTATTGTTGCTGGGGGAACTGGAAATCCATTTTTTACAACCGATTCTGCTGCTGCTCTTCGAGCCACTGAATTGGGCGCGGAAATTGTTTTAAAAGGGACAAAAGTGGATGGTGTTTATGATAAAGACCCTATGCTTCATGATGATGCTGTTAAATATGAAAACATTACTTTTACTAAAATATTAATTGACAATATTCGCGTAATGGATTTAACAGCCATTACTTTGTGTAAAGAAAATAAATTGCCTATTCGGGTATTTAATATCAATAATCCAGGGGACTTGAAAAAACTTGTTCTTGGCAGTAAAATCGGGACGTTAGTTTCGGAGTAAAACATGATAAAAGATATTTTAAGTGATGTGACACATCGAATGGATCAAGCAATTGTCCATACGCAAAATGAATTGAATAAAGTACGAACGGGGCGAGCAAACCCTGAAATGTTTAATTCATTAACCGTTGATTATTATGGATCTTTAACACCTTTAAATCAGGTTTCTACAGTTTCTATTCCTGAACCTCGGTTAATTACTTTAACGCCTTATGATAAAACGATGATACCTATGATTGAAAAAGCCATCGTTCAAGCGAATATGGGTTTTTCTCCAGGAAATAATGGGAATTCTGTTTTAATTCCGATTCCACCATTGAGCGAAGAACGTCGTCTAGAATTAAATAAATTTGTTCACCAATTAATCGAAGAAGGAAGAATTGCCATAAGAAATGTAAGACGTGATGGAATCCATCATTTACAGGATTTTGGAAATGAAGATCATGTCTCAGAAGATATCATTAAAGATAATGAAGGTGAGATTCAAAAAATGACGGATGATCATATTGAAAAATTGAATAAGCTTCAATCAGAAAAAGAGACTGAAATTTTAGAAGTTTAAATTCCACATTTTCGAAATTTTATTAAAAAGCCTCGACCTTAGGATTTTGACACATTATTTGTGTTAATCGCTCAGGATTCGAGGCTTTTTATTTTATAATATTATAATAGACGTAATCTAATTTAATCACATTTAGACCAGCCGCATTCACGACAGGTCAAGCATCCACCCTCACTCACAACACTATGATTATGACATTTTGTGCAAATCATTAAACCGTTATCATCAGATGGATCTGGAGCTAATGTAATAAGGGGTTTGGATTCGTGCGGTGTATGAGTTCCGTCGGCAATCATAGCTTCCCGTTCTTGAAGATAATCATCGAGTGCTTTCCCAATCGCGTCTGGTGTTGATAGGATTAATCGACCATCTTCCCAAGTTGGGTTCGGTCCGGAAATTCCTTTGAGTTGGCGAACGATGGCATGTGGATCTAAACCGGATCTAAGTGCAAGTGAAATTAATCTGCTAATGGCTTCAGATTGTGCTGCTGCATTTCCACCTGCTTTCCCAATTGTTGTAAACACTTCACAAAGACCATTTTCATCTTCATTGATGGTAATGTACAAAGTTCCTTCACCCGTTCGAATTCGCCTAGTTACACCAGCTGTTTGTGCTGGACGCATCCTTGGGCTCTTTTCAACTTGAGTTGCAACTTCTAAATCTTGATTTAATTTTGGCTCAGGAATAGATGTTTTTTTATCTTCTTTTGAGTCCGAGATAAGAATTCCTTCCCGGCTTCCTTCTCGATAAACGGTAATTCCTTTTAGTCCAGCATCATAGGCGGTCATATAAATATCAGCGACAGTGGCAACTGTAATTTCTTCTGCGAGATTAACGGTTGATGAAATACTTGAGTCGATATACTTCTGAATCACACCTTGCATTTTAACACGAAAAAACGGATCAATATTATGTGCCGTAACTACATAATCTGGTAAGTCTTTATCTGATCCAAATAATTTTCCAATGATTGGATGATAAACTTTGTATTCATTAAATGTTTTTCCATATCCGTCATCATTCTTTTTTACGCGACGTTTGTAGGATGTAGCAAAGATAGGCTCCACACCGGATGTAACTCTGGATACGATCGCACCGCTACCGGTGGGTGCAACGGTTGTAATTGTACAATTACGAATCCCATTCAGTTTAATTTTTTTCTGAAGTGATTTTGGTAAATTTTTAACGAATTTACTTTTTGAATATCCGTCCCAATCATAATTAGGAAATCGTCCTTTTTCTTCTGCCAAATCAGCACTGGTTTCATAGGACGTATCACGAAAAATTTGCATGATTTGTTCAATTGTTTGTAGCGCATCTTCGCTATCATATTTAATTCCCATTCGAACCATCATATCACCAAGCCCAAGAATTCCTAATCCTACCCGACGATCATTTTCTGCATTTAGTCTTTGATCTTCTAATGCATGTCGATCCATGTTGTAATCGACAACGTTATCGAGGAAGCGAGTTGCAATACCAACGGTTTCCTTAAATTGATTAATTTTGAAATTCCCATTTTCATCTACAAATCGTTCCAAGTTGATCGCACCCAAATTGCAACATCCACCATCAGGTAAAGGTTGCTCTGCACACGGGTTAGTTGAGACAAGCGGAGAGCAGTATTCAGCATTGTGATAATCTTTCATGGTATCCCAAAAAAGTAATCCTGGTTCTGCACTCGTGTGAGCGTGGGATATAATTTGGTTCCAAAGTGTCTTTGCATTGATTGTTTTGTACACTTCACCTTCATATTGCAATTCAAATTCAGTATCATTTTTTACTGCATTCATAAATTCATGAGTCAATAGAACAGAAATATTAGAGTATTTCACCATATCTATATTACCGGTTTTGATACTAATGAATTTTTCAATATCAGGATGGTCAATCCGCAAGGTTTGCATATTCGCTCCACGTCTTCCATGTTGCGCGATGGTATTCGTATTTTCACTAAACAGGTTCATAAATCCTGTCGGTCCGCAAGATTTTCCTCCGGTGCCGTTGATTGCTTTCCCCGCTGGTCGAAGAATAGAGAGATCGTGTCCGCATCCACCGCCATACTTGTATGTTAAAGCTTCATTAATAATTGTGTCATAAATTGATTTAATTGAATCATCTCGTACAGCAACCACATAACAATTGTTTAAAGTTGTGGTGATATCTTCTCGTCCGGCACCATGCATGATGCGTCCACCTGGTACAAATTTAAAATCTTCTAAAATTGAAAAGAATTTTTTTTCCCATTTCTCGCGTAAGACTTTTGTTTTTTCAACGGATGCCAATGCAGATGCTTGGCGTAACCAAAGTTCGTAGGGATGCTTTTCCCATGGAGCCAGGGATTTTTGTTTTAAAACATCGGAGCCGAGTTTATCATCTTCATAATATTCTTCAATGGAATACTCAGGTGGAATTTTAGTTACACTTTCATTCACGGGTAGAATGGGATGGACAATCGGTGAATCAAGTGCTTGCGATCCAGATTGTTTCAGCGAAAGATCGAGTTCCATAGCTTCTGCCATAGGTGTATTTCCTTGGGTATTTTCACCGTACGATTGACGCACGGGCTTACGTTTTTAATTCTGTATAAAAAAGGATGACAAACGAAAATGTGATAAATCACATGGTTGGCGAGAATGAATATAGAATATCCTAAAAAATAAGACAAGAAGTAAACTCAAAATAGTAATCCACTCGTCGAGAAATAATTAGTTATTGTCATTTATTCACAAGTTATCCACATAGAATAAAATGATGTTTGACTTCAAGCTATAAGGTCTAAATCTCGCAATATCACCAATTAATGTTACCTATCTTAAAAGCGTGAAATATTCAGAAAAAAACCATCTTTCTTCATTTTTTTCATCAAATTCTATCTTTAAAATTTGACCCGGTTGCGGGTGTCGTATAATGGCTATTACCCTAGCTTCCCAAGCTAGTGACGTGAGTTCGATTCTCATCACCCGCTCAAAATTTTGTAGTCGTAAATGAATTTGATTTTATGATAGAAGAAACGAGACTAAGAATATGTTTAAATTAATAGATAGAAGTATCAAACAATTTCAAACATTTTTCAAAATAAATCAGAATTTGGATACCCATTAGGGAAATTGGTATCCGCAGAACTTGGTAAATAAAACCAACATACTACTCGATCAAATCAAAATGGAAAACTAATTTTGGATACATTCAGTCATGCATTATGGGGTCGTGGACTTTTTGGTAATCGTACCTATAAATGGTGGGCACTATTTTGGGGTGCAGCGCCAGATTTATTTTCATTTGGACTCTTAATTATTGCTCAGATTATTACTCTGGAATTTTCGATCGGGAGGCCTTCAGTAACATCAATTCCATGGTGGGTTTATATCAATTATGATATTACCCACAGTTTTGTTTCGGCATTTATTGTAATAGGCATGGTTTTTCGTGTGAATAGAAAATATGCGTTTGCTATGTTGGGTTGGCCTTTTCATATTTGTTTAGATTTCCCATTTCACAGCAAAGAATTCTTCCCAACAAAACTTTTTTGGCCCTTAACTGATTTTTCATTTGATGGAATTCCATGGAGTCGGCCAGAGATTTGGTTTCCTAATATTGCAGGGATAATTTTACTTTTTATTTGGAGATGGCACCAAAATCGTACAAAGAATCTGTCATAAAAAGAAAAATATAAATTGGAAATCCATTGGTAAATTCCACGCTTAAAAGTTTTCAAATATCATGAAAAAACCACAATTTTGTATGAGTACAAACATTGCACTCCATTCAAAAAAATGGCTTGAATCAAAAAGATTTTATTCGGATGTTATGGGATTATCTGTGAAACATAAAAAAATTATTTAGATTTCCAAAATGGACCCATTACCATGTTTGTTCAAGAAAATCCAGGGTTAAACCAAATCGTAATGGAATATTTTGTTAATAATGTTGAGGATGCTCGATACTATTTAGAAGCGAAGGGATGTAAGGTCATCAAGTGGGCAGGAAAAGGGAGAGATTGCTATATGCAGGATCCATTTGGGCTCACATTTAATTTATGGGTAGAAAAGAAGGATTAGATTCGACACTTGTCCGTTTTGGCAGTGAACTTTTTGATTAAAATGAAGAAATTGGATAAAGAATTCGGATTGAAAAAATCTTATTAATTCAATTGAATTAACCGTCCAATGACAAAAACAATCATTAGATAAAAGGATAAAAACATGAAAGAATTATTAGGCGCATTAGCCATTCACGCATTATTTGCATTTGTACTTATTTGGTTGATTCTCAAAATCACTGGATAATTGAATAAATGCCCAAACCAATCATCGCAATTGTTGGACGTCCCAATGTTGGGAAATCCACATTCTTTAATCGTCTTTTAAGCCAGCGACAGGCTATAGTTGATGCGCAAGAGGGCATTACTCGTGACAGGATTTACGGGGAAATGGATTGGTGTGGCCATCAATTAATATTTATCGATACGGGTGGATACATCCCTGAAGATTTTGATGCTTTTAATGCAGCTGTACGCGAGCAAGCACAAATAGCTATGGGAGAAGCTGATTTAGTTCTCTTTATGGTTGATGGAAAACAAGGTCTCACCGCTAGTGATCAAGCTTTAGCACAATTTGTTCGGGAATGTGGGAAACCTTATATCTTAGTTGTTAATAAATGTGATGGATTTAAAACGGATAATTTGATTCATCAATTCCACGAATTTGGATTGAATTCTCCTATGCCAATTTCGGCATTGAATGGGCGACAAACCGGTGATCTATTAGATGAAGTTTTGAAAAAGCTGGGTTTAAAAGACCCACCACCAGAAACAGATGAAGAAGATGGACTTCGATTGGCAATTGTAGGAATGCCCAATGTAGGAAAATCATCCTTAACGAACGCCCTTTTACAAAAAGATAGAACCATTGTTACGCCCATAGCCGGAACAACTCGAGATGCAATTGATGCTCATATTAAATGGCACGGGAAAGATACTACATTAGTCGATACAGCTGGACTTAGAAAACTAGCAAAAATCAAAGATAAAATTGAATATTATTCTACAGTTCGAACCCAAAGAGCAATCAACGAAGCGAATGTAGTATTGGTTTTAATTGATGCAGAAAAGGGGTTTGGGAAACAAGATAAATCCATTGTTGATTATGTGATGGATAAGGGGAAGGGGCTCATATTTGTCGTGAATAAATGGGACTTAATTGAAAAAGAAACCCATACCATGAAAGATTTTCAGGAAGAAATTCGGTATCAATTCAAAGCATTAGATCATTATCCTTTATTATTTATATCTGCATTAACAAAGCAACGTATCCACAAAGTTTTGGAAATGGGGTGGGAAGTTTTTGAGCGAAGTCAAAAACTTACATCAACCAATAAATTGAATGATGCTTTAGAAAAAATAATTTCGAGAAACCCACCACCTGCGGAACAAGGAAAAGTGGTTCGAATTAAATATGCGACTCAGGTAAGCCGAAATCCTTCTGTAATTGCCCTTTATGCAAATCACCCCAAATTGGTTAAAACATCCTATCAAAGATATATCGAAAACCAATTAAGGCAATATTTCGATTTTACAGGAATTCCAGTTAAATTATCTTTTCGTAAAAAATGAGTTTGGTTGCACCCAACCAAACCCAAATCCATACATTTAAAGAACTACAATCTAAGTTCATTTCAATCATTCGCCCATTTGATGAAGTTTCCAATTTTAAATCGTGGCTGGGTGAAATAAGAAAAGAATATTATGATGCTTCCCATGTTTGTTGGGGATATAGAATTCAGGATCATGTACAACTCGAAGAAAATTCTTCCGATGCTGGAGAACCATCCGGCACAGCAGGACTCCCAATTCTCAATGCCATGAAACGACACAAACTTGTTAATTGTGGCGTACTGGTCATCCGGTATTTTGGTGGGACAAAATTAGGCAAACGAGGTTTAATCGATGCTTATAGTAAATCCGCAAATGAGGTTATAAAAACAATAACATGCACACCTTGGGAGAAAATGGATCAATTCACAATCTTGAGCCCTATGTGCTATTATGGGGAATTGTCGCAATCAATAATGAAAATTGGTGGAAAAATTATTGAGAATAAAAGTGGTGAATTAATTAATTGGATTGTGGAGATAAATGCTGGGAAACTGAACGAATTGATACAAATAATACGGTCAGTGACAAAGGGAGAAGGGGATCTACAAAAAATAAAAAAAGGAGCCGACTCGGTCAAACCAAGGAGGAAGTAACAAGGGAGTTACAAGGATGAATCGCCAGCTCCTTTCTCTTACTACAATTGATTATTACAAATGTTTCATTTTATTTATAACTGCCCTAATCCAAAGGGATGGAACCCTGTGATGTCCATAATTTTAAATCTTGAGACGTAAAGACCAATCCCGATTCAGTCACCGCAGAAAAATATTGTTTAATATCGTCGCCATAAGCGATACGCGATAATGAAATAAAGTCAGTTTGGTCTGATATATCAACAACAAATATAAAAGAATCACCAAGAACTTGTGTATTCTTATTCTCCAATTTGAAAATGCGACCATTATTGGTCAAATAACAAAACCCGGTAACTCGCGGCGCTAATCCGAAACTATAAGATTCAATCCCAACGACACTCTCTTTGTGCCTACCATTTTGGTTTGATAAAAATTTATCCAGTTTTTGTAATTGATCTGCCGGAACTGATTTTCCTGCAACGCCAGCGGATCCTTCTTCACCTTTTTGGCCTTGCTCTCCCTGAAGACCTTGTTCGCCTTTTTGTCCGTCTTGTCCCGGAGGTCCTTCAGGTCCAGGCGTACCTTGGGGAAGACAACCGTTCAGCGTAAAGACGATGGCGGTAATTGATATAAAATATTTCATCCGTTGGGAAATAAAAAAGGATAAGCTCTTGCATACGCCATAACCATAATAATTAATAATTCTGAAATTATTGCTGTAATAAAAAAGAATACTGCTCGACGAATATTTTCATTTTTTACCTGATTTATATTGCCAAGAGCAAAAACTTGGGATGCAAACATTTGATAAAGTTGTTCATCATCACGAGCAATAGATTTTAAATAAAATGCATATTCTTCAGGTGACTTGAATTGACTAATTCCTGCAAAAAATGTTGGGTTTATTACTTCATCTTTTTCAACATCAGCGTTTAATGTTTTTACTTTTCTTTTTTGAACTCTTGGTACGATAACTCGGACGAGATTATAAATGGTACCTATTGCAGCTGTGAAATACACCATCATGAAAATAAAAATCAATACAGTCATCTGAATTTTGGGAAAGTGAACAATGAAGAAAACCATAAATACTCCTAAAATTGAAAGAAGTGTGAATGCCTTTTGATCTGTTCTCTGTAAGATTTGCTGCTCACCAGATAAAACTTGGAGTAGTGCGTTAAATTCTTTTCCTGTTTCCATAAGTCAAATCCTAAATATATTATATAAATTCTTCATGAGAATATTAAATACACCGAATCAATTTCCTAACTTAATCCCATAGATATTCGACCAAAACCATTTATATAAATTAAAAAAGGAATTCAAATGAAAGCCCGCCAATTAGTATTATCCCTTTTAATAATTTTTTCAGGGAATTCTCCAGCCTTTGCCAAGTCTATTAAAATTGCATTTTGGAATGTTGAAAATCTGTTTGATTTAAAAAATGATCCAAACACAAATGATGATGAGTTTGCACTTGGAGGACGGAAAAATGTAACGGAGAATATCTATAATCTTAAATTGGAAAATCTTACTGAAATCATTAATAAAATGAATCCAGACGTATTAGGTTTATGTGAAATTGAAAATCGATTTGTATTAGAAGAGTTAAATCAAGCTGTCAAAAGAGACTATTCAATAATTCATTATGATTCTCCTGACAAACGAGGAATTGATGTTGCATTACTTTACGACTCTAAGTTATTGGAAATAACAGAATCAAAAGTTTTGACTGTCTTATTGCCTACAAAAATACCCACTCGCGATATTCTTTATGTTAAAGCAAAATTTTCTAAAATTGAATTGAATTTATTCGTGAATCATTGGCCATCAAAATATGGTGGAGCAGAAAAATCAATCCCACTGCGGGCAGCAGCAGCAAAAACATTAAGAAAAAAAGTTAATTCTATTTTATCAAAGAATCCTAAAGCTGAAATCATTATCATGGGTGATCTCAATGATGAACCAATAGATCCGTCCATTACAATACATTTAGGTGCATCCATGCAAAAGACAAAAATGGTAAATCATGAATCAATTTTATGGAATGTGATGCAGCCATGGCACCGGAACCCTGAAGGAAGTACTTACAAATATGATGGCATAGATATGGTTTATGACCATTTAATTGTAAGTGAAGGATTAATTGATAATATTGGATTAAAACTGGTTCCCAATTCAGTTGGAGTATTTAGCGGGAAAAAATACCGACAACATGGTGGGAAATATGATGGCTATCCTTTTAGATTTTGGGCAGGAAGTCGGGTATTGGGTGGCTATTCAGATCATATGCCAATTTATTTAAAAATTGAATCAGAGTAGTCTTGTTTGGCGAGAATAAACTAATTAATATTACCGGCGCTTTTTTACACTAAAAATTAAATCTGATCGCGGGGTGGAGCAGTCTGGTAGCTCGTCGGGCTCATAACCCGAAGGTCGTAGGTTCGAATCCTTCCCCCGCTACT
>JABHAX010000122.1 GCA_018674095.1 Fidelibacterota bacterium | reverse complement strand
TCTTGCCAAATTTATTCTCTAGATAATCAATCGTTTCAACAAGCTTACTGGTGATGGCATCAGGTTTATATTTAAGATTATCCTCATTAAACGCATTGGGAAGTACAATGATGGCCAACGCTGCTGCAGTGTTACTCGAATCAGCTGACAGATTCCAATTTTTGATCAGATTTAATGCAGAAATCAATTTGGGATCCTTTTCATTGGCCATATCCTGAATATATCGGTCTCTCACCTTGGCAATGACGGAATTTGTTGAATATTGGGTATCATATTTATAGTTGAAAAATTCATCCCGCGATATGGATGAATCTGCACCAAATGTTTCCAAAGCACGAAGAGCACGATTGGTTTGGTGAGTTTCAATCCCTGCCCAACCCGGTAAAGGTTTGGATACATCTTCCGTATTACCTGTAGCAAGATAAGGATTACTGTTGCAGTTTTGTAAAAACCCGTCTGCTGGGTTTAACACCTGGGGCAAGGAATCAAATGGGACATAATCAGTCCAAATATTTTCTTGTTTGTCACCTGCAAGAAGCTCGTTCCAATTATAACCTTCATTGCGTCTAGGGATTTTAGCATTATAAACATAAAAAATGTTGCCATCTTTATCTGCATAACCAGTATTAAACATGGGTAAAGCATGGATCTTCATGGCCTTTCTAAATTCGGTGTAATTACGTGCTTTTCCCATCCGATACCACTCTTCCATAAATTTCAGATTTTTTGCAGATGAAATACGAAGCGAATAGGTCCCATGGTCAAATTCCATCACCGGACCATGAATAGATTCTTTTACTTTCCGTTTGAAGGTCCACGAAAAAGGCCCAAATAATTTCACTTTAATCGGCACTTTTCGGACTCTCATTTCTTTCCATGATTCTTCAAACCAGTATTGATGTTTATTTTTTGGATTGATGGTTAATTCATATACGTCAATTAGATCTGGTGAATTCACAGTATGACTCCAGCCTAAGTATGGGTTATGTCCAACCAATGGAATGGGAGAACCGGGAAACAGTCCTCCATAAAAATCCCACCCTTCTTCGCTTATAAAATGTGCTTCGTACCAAGCAACCGGCCCATCCCATGGTTGATGACTGTTGATCCATATCCGCGTATAGCCATCACTGGATCGATGGGGCGCAATGGCAAAAACATTACTGGCAAGCATTTTAAATGACTCGTTATTTTCACCATTTCCCTTCAGGCCTATTAATTGTGGACGTTGTTCTTTTGATAACTTTTTCATGACTTCATCCAGCCCGAACATCAATGGCATTCTATGAGAGAATCCCGCAATCAGGTCTTTCCCATAGACAGGAAATATTTTTTTCTTTCCTTCTTCCGGGTAATCTACTAAATATAGGTTAATCCCAGCTGCATAAGCATCGCATAATAATTTTACATCATCCGCCACATCAGATTCGTAGTTGGAATCAATAGTATTCCATAAATCCATGAGATGGGCATAATAATCATTCACAGCTGCATCCTTTCCATACACCGATGCCAGTTTACCCCTTGTTGCTAATAATATATCACAAATAGTTTTAAAATCATCTTGAGCATGGGCATAAGCAAGTCCAAACGAAACATCCGCATCTCGCTTACCATAAATGTGTGGAACTCCCCATTCATCTCGTTCAATTCTTGCGGAAAATCCATCATGAGAGATAATTAAATGTTCACCTAGAAGAATATGTGTAAATATAAAAAGAGATATGAAAAGGTAGCGATTTCTATTCATTTCTTGTATAGAATTCTTGAATCAAAATGCCATTCTCACCCGTTTCCCATAAGGCATATTTTTTCATTATGGTCATAAATAGTTCTGATTCATTGAATATCTTTAACCATTTTGATAATATTGGAAATTGTGCATTAAACCAGACTAGATCCACATGGGCTCCTTGTCGAATAAATGGGAATAATGCCATATCAGCTAAAGTAACATTATCGCCGCATAAATAGGATGATTTGGATAAAATTGATTCATATACCTTCAGTGTTTCTCCAACAGCATTTTGAAATTCATCATAAGAGCCTTCAGGAGATCGCTCATGATATTTATACATGTCTAGCCGTTTTTTATATTCATCATCATTCTGGGCAATTAATGAATTTTGTTCTACAATTTTATCCGTGTACCAACAATCTGGGTCACTTTGAGCTAATGCCCATTTCATAATATCGATACTTTCATCAATAACCGTTCCATCATTTAGCTGAAAAACAGGGACTGTTCCTTTTGGAGAAAGTGCATATAACTCATCTGGACGATTTTTTAATAATATTTCCCGATGTTCATAGTTTATACCAGAATAAACCAAAGCCAATCTAGAGCGCATGGCATAAGGACATCGTCGAAATGAATAAAGAATGTGATATTTCAAATATTTTGGCTCAATTTTGGTTTTATTCTTGAATCAAAAAATGTACGTGAAACTACTTGGGTTGGGTCCTTTCGGCGTATTCTTTGTTCTTCAATTGGTAATGAGGCGAAATCCTTGCACGCTTTTGAGCAACATCCTGCCAATTCATTTTTACAGGTTTCACATTGAATAAACAATATGTGACACGCGTCATTTTTACAATCTGTATGGGTATCACAAGTGTCACCACAAATATGGCACTTTGCTATCACATCTTCAGTTACACGTTCTCCCAATCTATCATCAAAAACAAAATTTTTGCCAATAAATTTTGATGGCAACCCCTTTTTCTTAATGTCATGCGCATATTGAATTATACCGCCTTGAAGTTGATTTACATCTATAAATCCATGATGAATTAAGTAAGACGAAGCTTTTTCACATCGAATTCCACCGGTACAATAAAGTAGCACTTGTTCATTCTCCTTACCTTCAAGTATTCGTTTTACTTCAGGTAACAATTCTTTGGATGTTTCAACATCTGGAATTATTGAATTTTCAAATCGACCGATTTCACTTTCATAATAATTACGCATGTCCACTATCACTGTATCCGGATTTTGTAATGCATCATTGTATTCTTCAGCAGAAAGATGGTTCCCAACTTTTTCCATAGTATATGAATCTTCAGGGACACCATAGGCCACTAATTCTTTCCGAACCTTTACGGTAAGTTTATAAAAAGAATTTCCATCCTGAAGCGCCCGTTTAATGTGAATCCCTTTCAGTTCCGGTGTTATATCCAATATGTTGAGAAAATCATCCCAATAATGGGCAGGCACGCTCATTTGTGCATTGATACCTTCCGCCGCCACATAGATCCGTCCAAAGATTTCAAGTTTATCCCATTTTCGAAATAATTCGTCTCGGAACGCGTATGGATCTGATAATTCAAAATATTTATAAAAAGAAGCAGTCATTCGATTAAAAGGTTCGGCATCCAATTCCAATTTCAAAATCTCTTTTCCTTTTTTGTTAAAGAGTGCGTCTTTTTTCACGTATTTATTATTTTCCTTAAAAACCCATTTTCATTTTTGAGAGCATTTTTTGCTGCCTCGAATGAACAGTTTAATTTTTCCATTACAATTGCAATTTTTACCGATTTTTCCGCTTCAAATAATTTTGCTTTTGCTGATTCATAATCTAGTCCGGTTATTTGGGAAATAATTCGAGTACCACGATCTACCAATTTTTCATTCACCGCCATGAGGTCCACCATTAGATTTCCGTAAACCTTGCCAAGTTTTATCATGGTTGTGGTGGAAATCATATTTAAAATCATTTTGGTCGCTGTCCCAGCTTTCATGCGTGTGGATCCCGTTACAATCTCCGGCCCTGTATTTGCATGAATAGTTACATCAACTATTGTCATTTTATAAGGATTAGGATTCGTCACAAGATAAACCGTCTTTGCTCCCATCTCTTTTGCGAAATCCAACGCAGAAATCACATAAG
>JABHAX010000121.1 GCA_018674095.1 Fidelibacterota bacterium | reverse complement strand
GCCGCAAGATCTGGATGAAGAATAGGGCAATGATAGCATTCGCAATAATTTTGGATTACCAGTTTCCAATTTCCTTTTACAATATATTCCTTGGTTTCTTGGACTACGAGATCAGAGATGTTCCAGTTAGAAAATCGATTGAACAATGGAGCAAATGCAGTGTCAAAATTATTTGGATTATTGGACATGTTAACAAAAATGAACCCTTCCCATTCTGCAAGAGCTATCGAATGTAGAGGATAATCATCTTTTTTAAACCCTTCTACAGCATCCATATGGGGTGCGCCGATCAGTCTGCCGTCCAATCCATAGGTCCAACCGTGGTAGCCGCATTGAATTGATTTTGAGAATTGACCAGCCACTTTTTCACAGATTCGAGTTCCACGATGTCGGCAGACATTAAAATAGGCTTTCAAATTTCCATTTTTTTCCCGTAGGACAATAACGCTCTCCGTATCAATATTGATCAGCTTATACTGGCCAACTTCAGTCAGTTCCGATGAACGGCCTACGCAAACCCAGTTCTTAAAAAAGATATTATGATACTCTCTTTGTAGAATACTTGGGTTCACATAATAGTCTCTTTCCAATGTGTGTGCGCCTTTGGGAAGAGTTTCTGCTGTTTTCTTAAAGGTCATCCCTTCAGAATCTCCCGTGCTGAATTAAACCCATTAGTTCCATGGAGCCCACCACCGGGATGGGTTCCCGGCCCGCAAAGATATAGATTCTCAATGGGCGATTTGTATTGGGCTGTACTCATGGTTGGTCGCATGAAGAAGAACTGATCCAAGGTCATTTCACCATGATTTAAATTCCCTTCCGTTAGCCCAAATTCGTTTTCTAAATCTTTAGGTGAAAGAACTGATGTTGTTTCAATTAATGATGAAAAATCAGGAATGTAATTATCTAAAACTCGAACCACATTATTTTTTAATTGTTCATTCAGTTTAGATGACCATACTTGGTCTCTCAAATGATAAGGCGCATATTGAACAGTTGCGGACAAAACGTGTTTTCCACCTGGAGCAAATTCGTGATTAATCAAGGATGGAATGGTGAATTCAATGGTTGGGTTTTCAGCAATGGTGCCGTATTTCACTGAATCAGACGCCCGTTCTTGGTATTCGATGGATGGTCCAACAGAAAATACGGTTTTCATTTGATCTTGCAATATGCCATTGATCTCGGGAAGTTTATTAAGGGCAAAATGAACTCGAGCCGTACTGCCTCGATAACGAATATTATTTAACTGAGTATGAAAATTTGGATTCAGATTTGATGTGCCTACCAAATTCATAAATGTATTTTTTGGATCAAGTCCAGACACAATTCGGTCTGCTTGAATGGACTCTCCACCAGTTAATGAGATACCATTGCAACGCCCGTTTTCCACATCAATGGATTTTACTTTTGAACCTGTACGGATCTCAACATTGTTTGATCCAGCGACTGATGCCAGCACTTGTGCTAATTCCCCCGTACCACCTTTCACAAATTGGGTATTATGGAAAACGCCCTTTCCATGAACATGCTGATGCAACAAGTTATACCCTGTTCCTGCGGCAAAGGGGCCGAATGATAAATGATTTATTCCTGCCATGGAAATTGCACTTCGGACCAATTCATTCTCGAACCATTCATCCACCAGTTCTGGCATCATCATGGGTGCTACCCGCATGAGATCTACCAATCCTCGAGTCCCGTGTTTGAATGCAGGGCCCAGCATTAAGCGCATGGGCAATATTTCAGATAATCCAATATTTGGTAGTTCCGGAGGTGTAAGTTGGTAAAGACGTTCCAGGAATTGGGCTAGTTTTTCAATGTATTCTATGAATGCCGGCCAGGATTTTGCATCTTTTTGTGAAAAATTTGCAATGGACGCAGCGGTCAGCCTCGGATCGCGATTAAAAGAAATATGCTCACCGTTTTCACTAAGGGTGACCTGCACCACTTCAGGTTGGATTAATGCTAATCCATTTGCTTCCAGATTTAAATCTTTCATAACACGTGGATCAATCCATTTTAGTGTATCATTGATTATATTGCATCGAAAACCCGGTGCGAATTCGGTAGTAGAAGCCAATCCACCAACTTGATCTCGCGCTTCAAGAACCACTACTTTCTTCCCAGCTTTCCCCAATAAAGAAGCAGTAATAAGACTGTTTATTCCGCCGCCAACAACGATGACATCAAATCGGTTCATGACCAAATTCCTAAAATCTTTTTTGCAGCCATTTCACCGGGCGATCCAGTGATTCCGCCACCGGGATGCGTCCCCGATCCACATCGAAAATAATTTTTGATTGGTGTTGTATAATCTGCCCATTTTACCGCAGGTCGCATGGTAAATAATTGCTGTAGCGAAAGTTCACCATGAAAAATATTTCCTTCTGTAAGACCAAAAGTTGATTCTAAATCTGCCGGTGTAAGCACCTGTCGATGCAAAATAATATCTTTGATATTGGGCGCAAAACGGGCGATGGTATTAATCACCGCATCACCGAATGCTTCACGCTTTTGGTCATTCCAGCCACCCTTAATATCGTAAGGTGCATACTGAACAAAACAGGACATGACGTGTTTTCCTGGCGGAGCCATATCCGGATCTAGGACAGACGGGAGAATAATATCCATGTAAGGCTCTTTAGAGAAATTACCATACTTGGCATCATCATAGGCTTTTTCCAAATGGTCATAACTTGGACTGATAGAAATGGCCCCACGGAGATGATGCCCATCGCCGGGGAGACAGGTAAAATTCGGCAATCCATCCAGTGCAAGATTCACTTTTCCGGAAGAGCCGCGAATACGGAAGTTTTTAATATCTGTCACAAAATCAGAAGGAAGATCACTTTCATCCACCATTTTCAAAAAGGACAGTTTTGGATCCAGTCCCGAAATAACAATATCCGATTTGTATTCATCGCCATTTTCTAAAGCAACACCAACCGCTTTCCCATTTTTCACTATGACTTTTTCTACAGGAGCTTCCGTCATGATATCAGCGCCAAAATATTCTGCCGATCGGGCGATGGCCATACTCACTGCACCCGTACCGCCCCGTTGAAATCCCCAGGCACGAAAAGCACCATCAATGTCGCCCATGTAGTGGTGAAGCATTACATATGCCGATCCGGGAGAACGTGGCCCCATAAAAGTGCCAATAATTCCACTGGCGGCCATGGATGCTTTTAGCGGTTCATATTCAAACCATTCGTCCAAAAAGTCAGCTGAGCTCATTGTCATAAGTTTGGTTAAATATTCGAATTGTTCAGATGATAGCGTTTTAAAATGATCTAATAATTTTTTTGTTTTTGATAAATCCGATAAAGATGGGCGAATGGGGTTTGGGGCAATTGTCTCCAAAATGGGGCGAACCGCCATCCCAATCTGTCCCATAAGCGGTCCAAACCGCGTATAGGCTTCAGCATCGCGCAAGGAATGCCGCGCTATTTCCCGGTAGGTCTGGTCCGCATCTGCAGTACGAAGCAGGTAATCATTATCCAACGGCGTGAATGTGCTTTCTAATGGAAGCAGTTCCAATCCGAACTTGGGTAGCATCAGTTCCCGCATCACATTGGGCTTCATCAAACTCACCACATAAGAACAAACTGAAAATTTAAACCCTGGAAAAATTTCTTCTGTAACGGCCGCACCACCGAGAATATATCGCCGTTCTAAGACCAATACTTTTTTACCGGCCCTGCTCAAATAAGCCGCTGCCGTGAGTCCATTGTGACCGCCACCGATAACGATAGCATCGTATTTTTTTACGCCAGGCATGAGCGTTTCCTTTCCGGATCAAAGAAGGGTGTTTTTACTACTTTGGCTGGGGTGAGTTTTCGGTAATGTTCCACTTTTAATTCAAACATGAGTTCTGATCCTTCATCAGCATATTCTGATTTCACGTGAGCTAGGGCGATATATCGTTTCAGGATGGGAGACCAAGCGCCGCTGGTTGCATAACCCACTTGTTTGCTCCCTTTATATAAGGGTGTACTGGTTCGCCAAGCAGTGCTCGGGAGCCCCGGGGCTAATCCAGCCTTTCGGAAATGTTTTTCTAATTCATGCCACTGGATTTCGATGCCCACAAAGTCCCATTCCGGGCCGCGAACCACTTCAGCTTCTAATGCAGCTTTGCCAATAAAATCTTTTTTCTTCATTTTCACTGCCCAGCCTAATCCCAACTCGTAGGGTGAAGATTTACGGGATTCAATAAGAGCATGGCGGGATGATACATAATCCACATCCAGCAGGATGAGTCCCGCTTCGATGCGGGCAATGTCCAAAGCTTGGAGACCCGTAGGAGTGATACCGAATGATTTTCCTTTATCCAAAAGTAAATCCCAAACGGCGATTGCATCTTTTGGATCCATCCAAATTTCATAACCAAGATCTCCAGTATAGCCCGTACGGGAAATAGATACGGAAATATCACCGAATGTTGTATCCATCATCCAGAAGAATTTTAGGCTGTCCAAAGAATCAGACGCGACTTCGTTAAGAATGTCTCGAGAATTAGGTCCTTGAAGTGCCAGTGCCGCAGTGGAGACGGAATCATCCCTTACGGTGAGATCCATTCCTGTTGCATTATGCTGAATCCAATTCAAGTTTGGTTCGGCGCTGGTAATGCGAAATTTATTTTCGGAGAGTCTTTGGACGGTGCCATCATCAATAACTTTCCCTTCTTCATCGCACCAGGGAGTATACATAACCTGCCCAACTTTGCAGATGCTAATATTTCGTGTTACTAATCTATTTAGGAACCGCTGAGAATCTGGCCCTTCAATAATATATTTTTTTAATGGTGTTATGTCTAAGAGGGCAGCCTTTGTCCGGATGGCAAAGTATTCATTTTCATGATGGAGCTCATAATTGGTGGCTGCCAGAAATCCGGACCATCTCCTCCATTCCTGGGATTCATTCAACTTTGACGTCCGCTTGAAGAAAGGAGATAACTTAAGCTGCGTATGGGCCGTGAATTGGTTTTCGTAACTCATTGATTCGATCGAAAAAATGGCCGCGTTAAACAAGTGGGCCCACCTGAACCTTTGATTGAAATTTCTGTTCCATTGTAAGTCTGGACATCTACGCCTTCAGTTTCTAAACGTTTTTGTGTAATTGGGTTACCTTCAATCATGATCACTTTGCGTGGTGCCACCGCCAATACATTGCATCCCATGGAATCATATTCTTCATCTGGGACTTCAATAAGTTTGATTTGACGGCTAAGAAGATATTGCCGAAATGAAACGGGGAGCAATCTGGAATACACCAAAAAAAGATCATGATCAATTGGAGATACATTACTCATAAGATGGAGACAGTCATCAGGTCCTGTCCAATGGGGAAGTGGCACAGAAATCACATCATTTACATGATTACCGAGCAAATTTTTAAATTGGCGAATCCCTTCAGCATTGGATCGATATCCTTCACCAACCGCCACAGTTCGTTCATTTATCCAAACCACATCTCCACCTTCTAAAGTTCCGGGAGACTCAATGCGACCGAGAATAGGGACATCAATGGATTCAAAATAAGATGCCATGGCTTTTGATTCGGGCACTCGTGCATCTTTGCCCATGGTACACAGAATGACTCCACCATTTGAAATAACGCAGGGATCGTGGGTATAAACAGAATCAAGGGAAGTGGAATCGTCTGCGGGTAAAAAATGAATTTCAGCACCTGCTGATTTCAAAAAGGCTACTAACTTTTCATAATCGGTTTGTGCTTTTTCAAAATTTGGCACGCCAAAATAATGGAGTTGCGGAGATTGCTCCTTTACCTTAGCCTGATTTTGATATGCATCTTTTGGATGCTTCATTAAAACGCGTTGGATAGGGTCTACCATGTTCTGGCAGCCAAATTTTTGGCCCATTATTTATTGATCTCCGTTCTATTCATGACGATGCTTGTAAGTTAAAATGGGATGTTCAAAATAGAATTTGTACTATAATAAAATTAATTTACAGACCCTTCCACGCAAGTGGTCTCAAATCCACCACGAATATTATAAAGGGTCGTTACCGAAATTTTGTCTGTAGAAAGAACCGTTTTCAAATCATCATAAATTCGTTTGGTTGCTGCTTCTTGGTAAATCCCCACATTTCGGAAACTGACAAAATAATATTTCAGAGATTTTAGTTCCACACATTTCCCGCCGGTTGGAAAATATTCAATTTTAACATAGGCTACGTCCGGGAGGCCGCTAAAAGGACAAACGGCGCTGAATTCATCTGTTTCTGTTTTAATATATTGGTCTGGACTGTCGAAATCAAACACTTCGAGAAATCCGGGATTTATGTGACTTTCATCAACAAATTCAAATAAATGTCCTTCGGCTTTTGCCATACTATTCTCCTTTATAAATACACCCGGTGGAATCGGTTTCTTTGATCTCAATTTGAAATAAACCGGGCAGGGATGGAATGATTTCCGCCCAAATCCACTTGCATAAATTTTCGCTGGATGGATTATCTAATCCATCTATTTTGTTTAAATAAGAATGATCAATTTGATCATGGATTGGTTTGAATGCAGCATCAATATCATTGAAATCCAGGACAAAGCCTGTGTGCTCATCCACATCACCGCAAACTGTAATTGTGATCTTGAATGAATGTCCATGTACATTTTTACAAGGATGTCCATCTGGAAGATTTGGTAGCGATCGCGCCGCTTCAATTGGAAATGTTTTATATACGTTCATGGTAAAATTTACACGTCATCTTGAGCTTAGCGAAAGATGACTTTTAATTATACTACCACATTTGGTTAAATTACATGTGGCAGAGTTATTAAGGAATTCCCAATATTTTATGTGTCTGTAAGCTCAATTTCCATTGGGGGTGCTTCTTCACAAAACCTTCCGAGAGTTTTATGTTTTCTGCCTGATTGGGGCCATCCATTGGCTGAATGAAAAAATGATCAAAATCCAATCCTTCATGCTGTCGTGGATTCATACCGCATTGGGGGAATATAATTTTTAATTCATGACCACTTTTCAAGATAAAATCCGCCTTGGCTTTAGGG
>JABHAX010000012.1 GCA_018674095.1 Fidelibacterota bacterium | reverse complement strand
TAAATTTATCCTTGATTTATAAATAAAAAAATTATAACATTGAGTTAGTGAACACTAACAAACACCATCAAATTTTAAGATTATGAACGATTATAGCGACAGACAAAACCAAATTATTCAGGAATCAATCCAATTGATTGCCGATAAAGGTATTCAAGGATTAACGATTAAGAATATCTCTAAAGCGATTGGGATTTCGGAACCCGCTATTTATCGTCATTTCGAGAACAAGAATGAAATTATTCTTGCGATTATATCAACAATGAAAGATTCTACTAATAATGAATTATTTCAGATTGACGAAAATAATCCAACCATCGAAAAAATAAAAAAAATGATTCAAGGGCATACCAACCGATTCATAAATAACCCATCTTTAACAGCCATTATTTTTTCAGAAGAAATATTTAACAATCATAGTATTCTTGCCAAGCCGATTCAGATGATGATGCGAAGGAATCAGAATAAAATGATATCCATGATTGAAAAGGGTCAAGTCGCCGGTGATGTTCGTGTGGATATTAATGCAGAACAAATTTCACTTATGGTCATTGGAAGCTTTCGTTTTTTGGTCAGCAAATGGCATATTATGAATTTCGATTTTGATCTTAATAAAGAAGTCAATGAAATGCTTGGTGCTATCGAAAAGGTACTAAAAGTCTAAAATTTTTTACTCACTAACGTTAGTGAGTATTAACTAATAAAAGGAAACAACATGCTTAACTTACTTGAAAAATTATTAAAAAGACCTGCGTTGGTCATGATAGTTTTTATTGGAATCACACTTTTCTTTGTGTCGGCTATGAAAGACAATACACGAATGGAAACGGATTTAGATAAATACATGCCCCAAGATCATCCTGCCTTTATTTATAGCGATAAAGCTGCTGAATGGTTTGATATTAAAGATGGAATTATCATTGCAGTCGAAAATCAAAATGGTATTTATAATTCTGGTACTTTAACCAAAATTAAAAAACTCACCAAAGATTTGCAGAAATTAGATGAGATTGAAAAACAAGATGTAACATCACTATATACCGCTGATAATATTGTAGGAACGGAAGATGGTATGGATGTGAAAGCATTTTATAAACGTATCCCAAAAACGCAAGATAAATTAGATGAGCTTCAACAAAAAGTTCGTTCCAATGAGATGGTTTACGGTCGACTTGTTTCAGAAAATGAAACGGTTACTGTCATAATTGCTCGCATTAATGATGATGTATTTACTCAGGAATTTTATAATGAGATTCTTGAATTAGCACATTCCTATGAAGGGAATGAAAATATCCATGTTGCCGGTCGGCCAATCGTGGAAGGAACCATGGCGGTTTTAGGTCCCGCAGATATGAAGCGAATGGTTCCTATTGTTTTGGGTGTAATCATCATTATTCTATTAGGATTGCTGCGTAGTGTAAAAAATACGATTTTGACCATGATAGTGGTTCTATTCAGCACAATCTGGACTTTCGGATTATTGGCTGTGGTAGGGATTCCCATTTATGCAGTATTCACAACTATCCCAGTGATGCTCATTGCCATCGGTGTAGCAGACGGAATTCATTTATTTAGTCATGTGGATTTATTTAGGGTTGAAAATCCGACTGCATCAAAAATTGATACCATCAAAAATATGATTCACGAAATGTGGAGACCCGTTGTAATGACATCGGTAACAACGGCAGTGGGATTTATTTCACTATTGACGTCTCAAGTTTACCCCATTAAATATTTTGGAGTATTTACTGCATTCGGCGTCTTGGTTGCCATGGTGCTTTCATTGGTATTAATTCCCGCAGGAATGATGATTATTGGTTTACCTAAGATTCGAAAAATAAAAGTGCAAGGCGCCAATGATGAACATGCTGTTGTGTTTGCCCATAAATTTGCAACGGGTTTATTAAAATATAAATGGGCGACCCTTGGTCTAACGGCTGTGATTATAGTTCTATCCATTTTTGGAACCAGTAAAGTATGGATCAATTCTAGCTTTTTAGACAAGTTTGAAAAAAATAGCGACATTGTGCTTACGGACAAATTCATTAACGAGAATTTTGGTGGTACATCCACTTTAAATCTTGTTTTAGAATCAAATGAGAAAGATATTTTTAAGAATCCTGCCATGTTAGAAATCGTGGATAAAATGCAAACGGATGTGGAATCGATTGAAATTGTAGGATCATCTTTTGGACTCACGGATTATTTATTACGTATGAATAAAGTGATGCATGCTGACGATGAATCATTCAATATTATTCCTGAAACATCTGATCTAATTGCGCAATATCTGCTACTCTATGAAATGTCCGGTGATCCTGAAAACCTGTGGCAAGTAACAGATTATGATTATCAAAAATTGAATGTGACATTCCAATTGAAAAGTGATGATTCGAAAAGTATCAACGCTGCCATGGATCGGATCGAATCTTACCGAGAGCAATTTAAAAAACATAATATTGAAATGAATTTTGCTGGTTCTGGTTATAAGGCATTGGTCTTCACTGATTTGATCCTACAAGGGCAAATAGCCAGTTTGCTTATGTCACTCCTTATTGTAGCTGTATTGTTGAGCTTCATGTTTAAAAATATAGTTGCAGGACTTACGGGAACTGTTCCCATCATTATTACTGCTACTATCAGTTTTGGTGTAATGGGATTATTAGGTATTCCATTAAGCACAACAACAGCATTGATGTCCAGTATTTCTATCGGAATCGGCATTGATTATGCGGTGCATTTTATTGATCGATATCGAGAGAATACCCGAAAAACCAAGAATATGGAATTGGCCATTCAACGCACCATGCACCATAGCGGACGCGCCATTGTATTTAATGCTGCTGTAGTGATTGCAGGGTTTATGGTAATGCTATTTTCAGTATTTCCACCAAATAGAGAATTGGGATTCTTGGTCTCACTCAACATGTTTACCAGTTTTGTGGGAACAGTCACAGTGATGGTTCTCATCATTGAACAGAAAAAACTTTTTTGGAATAAAAAAAATAATATTGGAGAATAAAATGAAAATACTCAAATCGAAATTAACCATATTTGCACTGATTTCAGGATTGATTTTCGCCCAGGATTTATCCGGGCTTGAAGTGATTCAAAATGTTTATAATCGTCCAACGGGAAATGATATGACGGGGAATTTGGTCATGACGATTGAAAATTCGCGTGGGAATCAACGCGTCCGGAAGATTAAACAATATTTGAAAGATTTCGGAAAAGATGAAAAGAAAATCATGTTTTTTCTATCCCCGGCTGATGTGAAAAATACATCTTTCATGACATGGAGTTATGATGATGAATCCAAAAGCGATGATCAATGGATTTATTTGCCCGCACTCAAAAAAGTAAAGCGGATCTCCAGCGATAGCAAAGGTGATTATTTTATGGGGTCCGATTTCACCTATGACGATTTGGGTGATCGACATCCAATGGATGATACACATACGATTTTGCGGGAAGAAGTCATGGGCGGAAAAGAAACCATCGTCATCGAAAGTATACCTAAGGATGAAGAATATATGTATTCACGGACGGTAACATGGGTGATGAAGGACACCTGGATCGGACTAAAAAAGGAATTTTATGATGAAGATGATGATTTGTTAAAAATCCTGACCGTTGATGCTCAAAAATCATTTGGGGATGTTATCATTTTGACCAAAGTGAAAATGCATAATATTCAAAGGAATCAATTCACTATTATGGAATTTTCTAATGTTGAAATTGATAAAGGAATTCCAAATAATAAATTTTCAGAACGTATGATGAAACGGGGAATATAATGAAAAACCAATTATTCATTTTTAGTTTAATTCTGGTTCTGGGGACAAATTTATTTGCCCAAAGTTTAGATATCAATGGATATGTCCGCTCCTACCTAGGCGTATTAACCAATGATACAAATGATTACTCAATTAACCAAAATACATTAGATTTGAAATTAAAACGTGTTGACGATAATGTCTCTTTTTTTGCAAATCCATATTTGGTTCAAACTCCAAACCAAGATGTAAGATTAGGACTTCGAGAAGCTTATATGGATGTGTATTTCAACAACATGGACTTGCGAATAGGAAAACAGCAAATTATTTGGGGAAAAGCGGATGGAATGTTTATAACAGATATCGTATCTCCAAAAGATTTGGGTGAATTCCTTCTTCGAGATTTTGATGAAATCCGCTCCGGAATTACATCTCTGAAAGCAAATTATTTTTTGGGTGATAATACAGTGGAGATGGTTTGGATTCCAACATTTACACCCACAAAAATGCCTGATGAAACATCTATTTGGTCTCGTATTCCAGAATTCCCTTTATCCATTACAATTGATGAATCTCAAAAGGAAATTCCCGGACGATTAGAAAACAGTGAAGGCTTTGTCAAATTCTCAGGTATGTCATCTTTATTGGATTATGAAATCATGGCTGGAAGCATGTGGGATGATGACCCCACCTTACATATTGTTCCAATAATTACTGTTGATAATCCTACACCAAGTGGATTAATGTTAATCCCAATTCATCATCAACTTACTTTAGTGGGTGGAAGTTTTAGTTCGGAATTGGGTGGTGTTATTCTTCGGGGAGAAGGGGCATATTATATGGGAAAACAACTTTCTGCTTTAAATCCAGAACAATTGAATTTGCCAACAAGTTTATTGGAAAAAGATTATGCGCACTATTTGATTGGGACGGATTTTTCGATTGGGACCACCCGGCTTAGCACTCAATTTATTCAGCGCGCCATATTGGATTATGACGATTCTATTATTCAGGAAGAATTGGATAATACCATGACATTTTTGGCAAATCGGACATTTTTGCAAGAAACGCTCACACTCCAATTATTTGGATATTTTGGACTTAATAATGAAGATGCACTTATTCGCCCAAGTCTAACATATGATTTAGCAGATGGTTTTGAAATCAATGCCGGAGCAAATATATTTATCCAAAATGAAGATAGTGAAAACATAGGACAGTTTGGTTATTACGATGATAATGACATGGTCTATGTTAAAGTGAAATACAGTTTTTAAAATGAAACTGAAATGGAGACTTGTCACAATTGCTTTATTTGTCTCATTTGCTTATCCAATTGAAAACGACACCCATTCTCTAACAATAAAGGTAGAAAAACTTCAAAATTCAAAGGGAGTTGTCCAATTCGTTTTGTATAACAAAGATGGATCGATTCCTGATGAGAAGTTTAAAAAATATTACCAAAAACAAATTGGGACTATTGGTAAAAATAATACAGCAATTTCAATATTCGAAAATTTACCTTCTGGAAGATATGCTGTAAATATTTTACATGATGAAAATAAAAACGGCGAAATTGACAAAGGATTTATTTTACCCATTGAAGGTGTTGGATTTTCAAATGTTAATAAACTAGGGTTACTCAATGGGCCGAGTTTTATCAAATCGAGTTTTGAATTAAAGACAGATAGCACTTTAACAGTCAAAATTATTTATATGGTGAAAAAAGGAAAATATAATGAATAAAAAAATATTAATTATTGTTGGAATTGTTTCAATGCTCGTTGGTGGAATGATGGTAAAACATCATTTCTCAAATCACGATAATCATGAAATAACAGAAAATATAAAAGTAGAATCGCCTGTGATACAGTGGACACCATCAACTAAATCTGCATTGGTAAAAGAAATGTATTCAATCAATAAAAATTATCAGGAATTAGTCTCTAATCTCGCACAAGGAGATTGGGCGAAAGTAATTGAAAACAGTCATAATATTCATTCTGCATTTATTTTGAAACAAGAATTGTCAGAAGAAGATATGGCAGATCTACATCGAATTCTTCCTGAAAGGTTTATTGAAATGGATTCAAAATTTCATGATCATGCACTCAAACTTGCCATAGCCGCAAAAGAAAAAGATGGTGAATTAGCGTTAATCTATTCAGGGAAAATGATGGATGGATGTGTCAGCTGTCATCAAGTATTTGCGAAAGATCGTTTTGAAGGTTTCTCCAGCCAGGAAGAAGCGACTCATGAACATTGAAATAAATAATTAAAACGCTAACATTGAATTTTAATTAGCCAGGAAAATCTGTCAATAGTTAGGTTTACGACTCTTGATTATAATTATCAAAATTTTAAGAATAAAATTATGAAATAGGATAAACATATCTTAATATGGTATTAAATTTAGTTCATATAAAAATTACAATTACTAATTATAGGGAATTGGAAAATGACTTTTAAAAATGTTTTTATTTCAATTATCATTGCTACGACAATGATTCTCTCCGCTTTTTTAATTCATCGTGCACGCCCAGAAATAGAACTAGCACAGCCGAGTCCTGAATATATACGGGCAACGGGTAAATGTGCATCCTGCCATTTAAAAGAAACGTCTGCAATTGTTCATCAATATTCTATGAGCAAACATGCCAGCGAGAATATCACCTGTTATGAATGTCATAGAGCCCTAGACGGACAAGAAGAATTAGGTCATAAAGGATTCACTCTAGCAAAAAATGTAACTGCTTTAAACTGTAGTCAGTGCCATACTACAGAATATGATCAATTTATTAGAAGTCGCCACGGTGCCCCAGCTTGGGCTGCAGTTACTGGTAGATCAGATTTTACAGAAGAACAAATAGCATTTGCTGAAAAATTTCACCCAAAATCAGTAAATAGAGGTGAAAATAAACTGGCGGTCATTGAAGGTCCAGGTGTTATGGAAAAAGGATGTCTTGGCTGTCACGCTGTGGGTAAACCGAATTCGGATGGTAGTATTGGCTCTTGTACAGCATGTCATGCTCGGCATTCGGCTTCAGTTGCGCTTGCCAGACAACCTGAAACCTGTGGTCAATGCCATATGGGACCCGACCATTCTCAATTAGAAATATACAATGAATCTAAGCATGGCGTTTTATATGCATTACAAAAATCCCATTTAAATTTAGGTGCTGATCCAAAAACTTTATCAACCAAAGATATGTCGGTACCAACCTGTGCTACGTGTCACATGAGTGGATTAGAAGGGATGAATATAACCCATGATGTAACTGAACGATTATCTTGGTGGTTATTTTCACCCATATCAAAAAAGCGGCCTAATTATAACTTGGGTCAAGAAGCAATGAAAAATATATGTCTAAAATGTCATGCAAAAACGCATGTAGAAAAATTTTATAGAGAGGCGGAGGAGGTTGTAATTGCAACCAATGGTAAAGTACAAAATGCACTGAATATTGTAAGTGATCTTAGAAAAGATGGATTATTAACTCCTGAGCCTTTTGATGAGCCCATAGAATTTATTGCATTTGATCTTTGGCATTATGCTGGGCGAACGGCAAAACATGGTGCCTTTATGGGTGGTGCAGATTTTGTACAATGGCATGGGAATTATGAATTACTCCTAAAAACAATTGAAATGGAAGAAATGGCTGAAGCAATTCGTAGCAAATCTCACCAAAAGAATTAGATAATGTCAAAGTTGTTAAGGCCAACGCCGCTTTTAATTGATTTTTTTATTATTATCAATTTAAGTTTTCTAGTTATTGATATATATGTTGCCCATTCTACGAATGATTTTTCTCATTATGCAGAGTGGATACCCTTTTATTTCTCTCTCATTGCTCCTATTCTACTTTCCGTAGAAATGTGGTTGAATTGGAATGTTAATAAACCGAGTAATTATTTTTTAAGTTTTCTGGTAGGTGGGTTAGCCATTTTAATTGGTATTTCAGGATTAATATGGCATTTACACAGTACATTCTTTGAATACCAGACATTGAGAAGTCTTGTTTATACTGCACCTTTCATTGCCCCTTTAGCCTATACGGGGATAGGTGCATTGCTCGTCATGAATAGGATGGTAGATTGTGAAACCATAGAGTGGGGACAATGGTTAATCTTTTTCGGTTTTGGCGGATTTATAGGTAATTTTATTTTATCCTTAAGTGATCATGCTCAAAATGGATTCTTTATTTTTTATGAATGGGTCCCGGTCATTAGCAGTGCGTTTGCTGTTAGTTTTTTAGGGGTAATATTATTGAGAAATAGTACAATTCGATTTATAGATGTTTCTATTTGGATAATGATTATTCAAATAATAATTGGACTGATTGGATTGTTTTTTCATAGTCAGACGATTTTAAACAATCCAATGTCCAGTTTCTTTGAAACAATAATATATAATGCTCCCATATTTGCACCGTTGCTGTTTGTAAATTTGGCTGTTCTGGCTATTTTAGGTCTAATTGATATTCGATTTAAAATAGAGATGAATTTATAATTTCCAGAATAAGATCGCTATTTTATTTTGAAAAATAGATTGAAATATTTATCCTTTTTATAATTAAATAAGACCTTACTTAATCATATTTATTGGTAAATATGTATCCTGATTTTCCTTCAAAATTTATTAAAGCATCTGTTTTAATTGCCTTTTGGGCTGGCATCAATATGGGGACACATGTCGCGTTTTCAATTGGATTTGGATTTGATTTAGGTCCTGGTTACCACGCCTATATTCAAACTCATGGCTCTCTTCAATTGATTGGCTGGGTAGGACTATTTATCATGGGCGTATCAATACATTTTTTATCTCGTTTGGCTCATTTTAAATTTGTTGATGAAAACAAAATAACACTGATTTATCGCTTAATGGTTTCTGGATTGATCTTTCGATTTTTTTTCCATTCAATTTTACCATATTTCCATGATTCAATATGGTATGGAATTTTGAGTTTGGGTGTGGTTATTTCAGCAACATTAATTGCCATGGGAATTTATGACTATATTATATTTCTCATTTCTATCGTTGGAAGTATGCAACCCAGTCTATTTAAGACTAATAGAGACATAAGAGTCTTTTTAATCATGAATATTATCGGGTGGGTTGTTTATGCAGTTGGGTCTCTTATTTTAACGATATATATGATGGCGAGCCATGAAGTTTCCTTGATACATAATTGGCACATATTTCTGGTGGATTTCTTTATTCTTTTTTCTGTATTTCCCATTTGTTTCGGCGTGGGATTACGTGCACTTCCACTCTTTTTAAGATTACCACCGATCAAATGGAATGTTAAAAAATTCAGCCTAATTTATTTTATTGTAATTTTTTCTCTCATTAACTTTAAACTCATAAATCACTACATTTACATTGATTGGTTACAGGAATTAATTTATAGTTTAAGCATTTTAAAAGATATGATAATTATATGGTTTATTTTTAAACTAGACATATTAAATAACTTCACTCACCCAAGGACGTTTGAAAATAAGAAAGAAAGAGTTCCCTATCGAAAAGAACTGCGGAAAGGGTTTCCTGATTATGGTGAATTCGGCCGGTTTGAATGGTTGATCCGTCCCGCTTTCTTCTGGCTATTAATAGGATTGATATTGGATATTTTATCCCAAATCGGGTTAATGTTCAAAATACAAATGGGAATTGGGATCGATGGAATTCGTCATTTGTGGTTGGCGGGATTTGTGTCATTACTAATTATGGGTATGGCATTAAGAATGATTCCCGGTATGACGGGTGCTATGAAACTAGAAAAACCAAATCGGGTTGCAATTCTTTCCATTATTATGAATTTATCCGTTATTTTCAGAACCATGTCTATTGTCCTGCCCGAATCGATTTTATATAGTGTCCCAAATGGTGGTTTAATCGCCACTAGAATGTTTGGTCTATCAGGATTCTTATTTCTGTT
>JABHAX010000120.1 GCA_018674095.1 Fidelibacterota bacterium | reverse complement strand
CGTAAAAGAGACAGAAGATAATAATAAACATGAAACTGTTTTACAGATTATTGAGGAAATAGAGAAACTGGCTGAATTGAAAGAAAAAAGACTTATTACCGAAGAAGAATACCAAAAAAAGAAAAAGGAATTATTAAAGCGGATTTAAACCTTTTATTGTTTTGAGTAACCAGTAATTAAGCGCTTGAATGCTATAGAAATAAAGAAGGCTGTTTTATCCATATTTTATATCATAATTGAAATATATTTTTGGCAGATTTTATTTTGTAATTATCAAAAATGTTTAAACAAAATTTTTTCCAATTATATTCTAATTTTCTCTCTATAAACCAAACCCTTTACTCTGTAATATTGATGGATGAAAACGGCTCACATCCGCAACTTTTGTATAATCGCCCATATCGACCACGGGAAATCAACTCTCGCTGATCGGCTCTTGGAAGAAACCAATACTCTCTCTAAGAAAGATATGAAAGCCCAAGTTCTGGACAGCATGGATTTGGAACGAGAACGTGGAATTACTATCAAAAGTCATCCCATTCGCATGGAATATCAACATAGTGATGGTAATTGCTATGTTCTGAATCTTATTGATACACCTGGACATGTTGATTTTTCTTACGAAGTCTCTCGATCATTGGCAGCTTGCGAAGGCGCTTTACTTTTAGTGGATGCGGCTCAAGGCGTAGAAGCTCAAACTGTGTCCAATACCTATCTTGCGATTGAGAATGATCTTACTATAATTCCAATTTTAAATAAAGTTGATTTACCCTCTGCCATGGTAGAAGATGTAAAAATTCAAATGATGGAATTGATCGGCTGCGATGAGAATGAAATTATTGAAGCCAGCGCAAAAAGCGGAATTGGAATTCAAGATATTTTTGATGCAATAATTAGCCGAATAGATCCCCCAAAAAACAATGTTGAAGATAAAACTCGAGCATTAATTTTCGATTCCGTATATGATAATTATAAAGGGGCAATACCATACGTCCGTGTGTTCGATGGTGTATTGAAACCTGGGATGACAGCTCAGTTTTTTTCCCATGGTCGCGAATATGAAATTACTGAAACAGGGCACTTTATCTTGGATAAGGTAAAGACAAATGAACTTCGGTCAGGAGAAGTGGGATATGTGGTGGCCAGTATTCGTGATATGGCTCATATTGAGCCGGGTGATACAATCACTGTAAAAGAGAATAAAGCAGATAAAAGGTTACCGGGATATAAAAAGATTAAACCTATGGTTTTTTCTGGTCTCTATCCTGCTGAAGCAGATGATTATGATCAACTTCGCCAAGCATTAGAAAAATTACAACTCAATGATGCTTCATTGGAGTTTACACCTGAAACAAGTCAAGCCCTTGGTTTTGGTTTTAGATGTGGATTTTTGGGCTTACTTCACATGGAAATCATTCAGGAAAGATTGGAACGTGAATTTGATTTGGACTTAGTAACAACCACACCCAATGTTGTTTATGAAGTCCTATTGCGTACCGGAGAAACTATAAAGGTGGACACGCCAGCAAAAATGCCATCCACTAGCGATATGCAAGCCATTTTAGAACCAATTGTTTCTGCAGAAATTTTGACACCAAAAGAATATATTGGCAGTATAATGACTTTGTGTCAAAAAAAACGAGGTATTTATAAGAATACCCAATATTTATCACCAGAGAAAGCGCAACTTCATTATGATTTACCATTGGGCGAAATCATCTTTGATTATTATGATAAATTGAAATCAATTTCCAGTGGATATGCCTCATTCGATTACGAATTCAAAGCATTCGAAAAAGCTCAACTTCAAAAATTGGATATCTTAATTCACAGTGAATCTGTTGATGCCTTATCAACAATTTGTCATGCAGATGATGCTTATCATCGTGGCGTGGCGCTGTGTAGTAAACTTAAAGAATTGATTCCAAGACAAATGTTCGAAGTTGCGATTCAAGCTGCAATCAATAGCCGAATTATTGCAAGGACGACGGTTCGGGCCCTTAAGAAAAATGTAACTGCAAAATGCTATGGTGGTGATATTAGTCGAAAAAGAAAATTGTGGGATAAGCAAAAAAAGGGTAAAAAGCGTATGAAAATGATTGGGAAGGTGGAAGTGCCGCAAGAAGCTCTTTTGGCAGTTCTACAGGTAGATAACGACTGATTGAATGAATTCCTATTGGGGCTCGACCCGCTCACCACTCTATAGTTTTCTTTTTACAATTCCATTATTTCTCATTTACGAAATTGGAATTTTACTTACTTCATCCAATGATATATTTGTTTTGCGGAATGGCGCCGATGCGCTTATGAGACAAATTTTGGCAACTTTTGGTGTTTCAGGATTAGAGTGGATGGGTGGCATTTTTTTTGTTGGTTTCATTATTACTTTCATTCTTCAAAGAAAATTTTGGGAAAAATCTCAAATTCATGGGGATTTTTTACTTATCATGATGGGTGAAAGTGTGGTTTGGTCTGCCCTACTTTATTATTTCATGTCCAATGTAAATTTACTTTTGATGAATCCAACAGGTTCATTGTTGATTCAACGAGTCACCTTGGCAGTTGGCGCAGGGATTTATGAAGAGTTTCTTTTTCGTGTGCTTCTTATAGCAGGGATTTCGGGTATTCTAGGTTTTATATTTCAATGGTCAGAAAAAATGAAAAATGGAATGGCCATGGTTATTGCTGCGGGTATTTTTTCATCTTTCCATTTTATTGG
>JABHAX010000119.1 GCA_018674095.1 Fidelibacterota bacterium | reverse complement strand
GTGCGGTTCGTGACCAATCATTAAATCCACCCATTACAACTACTTTTCCTGCAGATTCGGACGAAAACGAAAAAGTGTGTTTCACCATCCACTCGTATTTTATAATTACTTGTATGGGATGTCCATTGGCTAAAAGAAAAACCGTTTCAAATTCATGACTAACTAAAGATCCATCAATCTTTAAATCATTTCCAATTAATAATCTGTGCTTTGCTGGATTTTGAATTATGAGATCAACTTTTTCACTTCTAAAATAATTCTTAAGATGAAAAGTTTTAGTTTCGCCTAATTTCACTTTCAATACTGGGATTGGATAAAGTGGTCCTGAATCAGTGTGAAATCCACAAGAAATAAAGAATAAAAGACAAAGTGAGAGACTCTTTTTAACGCTAATCATAATCTGTAATTTAGTAACTCTAATCAGAGTTATTTAACAACAATCAATCAATTTAAATGAAAAATATATTCAAAATCTTATCCATTGTTCTCACACTCATTTTATTAAGTTCTTGTATGGAACCGGCTAAAAAACTAGGACTGACTTACGGTGCCTTTATCCGACAAAATGGGATTGAGTTTAGATTATATGCACCATCATCAGAAGATGTAAACCTTGTCATCTTTTCAAATGCTGAAGATGAATCTGGTAAGGAGTTTCCTATGGTAAAAAATGAGAATGGTGATTGGAGGCTATTTTTAGAAAATATCGGTGTTGGGACACTTTATGGTTACCGACTGACAGGTCCTTATAATGATGAAAATGTCATTATTGCCGATCCCTATTCTAAAGCTGCCGTTACACAAAACACTTGGCGACATGTTGCAAAATCGTTAGTTATTGATGATTCATATCAATGGCACGGCGATACTTGGAAAAATATTCATCCCAGAGATTTAGTGATCTATGAAGCTCATGTTAGAGATATGACTGTTCATCCATCTTCGAGCTCAAAGGAAAAAGGCAGTTATTTAGGTTTCATTGAAAATGACCAAAAAGGTGGAATCGCACATTTAAAATCAATGGGTGTGAATGCTGTCCAACTTCTTCCAATTTGGGAATTTGCTAATGTTGAAATCCCTTACTTAGAAAATGTGGATGGACTTTATAATAACTGGAATCCTTACGCACGCAATCACTGGGGATATATGCCAACATTTTATATGGCACCTGAAAGCTATTATGCAAGCGATGGCACAGATGAACCTAAGGCCTGGAATGGAAAAGATGGCCGTGCAGTAAGAGAGATGAAGGATATGGTTAAATCGCTGCACCGAGAAGGTATGGCTGTTATTTTAGATGTTGTTGTGAATCATATTTCCAATTATGATTGGCACCCTTTAAAATATATCGATAAAACAGTTTATTTTAAATTAGATGAAAATGCGAATTTTTTAAGTCAATGTTGTGGAAATCTGTTAGCAACCGATCATCAACCGGTTCGTGATTATGTTATAGAAAGCCTAAAATATTGGATGACTGATTATCACATTGATGGGTTTCGATTTGATCAAGCACACCTTCTTTCGCCGGAAATGGCAACTCTCATTAAAGACGAATTAACAAAAATAAATCCAAATGTGATTATTTATGGCGAAGCTTGGGACGAACGAGAAAAGGAATTTTCTAAATTAGGGTGGGGGTCCTTTAATGCCCGGTTCAGAGATTTATTACGGGGCGATCTCCACAATTATAATGATCAAGGATTTTTATTCGGGAATTTTCGGGATGGCGAATCAATTGAAGATTTGCAATCTATAATTATGGGCACCATCTCTGGAAAAAAAAGCGTATATCAATCGCCGGCTCATGCGGTCAATTTTCTGGAAGTTCATGACGATTTTTGTTTTAATGATTATTTGCGATTGTCTAGTGGAATAAATACGAAGGAAGATATAATTCAAGATCCTATGAAACATATCGAAATTTCTCCAAAATTATTAAAGATGAATAAATTGGGCGCATTGATTTTGCTGACAAGTCAAGGAATTCCAATCATTCACCAAGGCCAGGAGTGGGCTCATTCCCAAATCATTGCTGAAACAGATGCTAATGATCCGAATGTGGGAAAAATGGATCGAAATCCTTATAACAAGGATAATGAAACCAATTGGGTGAATTGGCTGGAAAAAGAACAGAATATCGATTTAACAAACTATTATTCCGGTCTAATCAAACTCCGTCGGTCCATCACCGAACTACGCCACGCAAATCCAAAAGATTTCAAATTCCAGGGATTATCCGAAATGGCTTTGGGGTATGTTATTCGAGATAGAATTGCAGTTTATATAAATGGTGAAAATTCAAATGCCATTGAAACAGAATTGCCTGAGGGGACATGGCGTGTGATTGCCGATGGCGAAAAAGTAAATATAAATGGCATTCGGGAAATCTCTGGATCAATCACCCTTCCTCCAACTTCAGGAATGGTATTACAAAGGGTGAATTAGCTCTACCGACCTTGACAAGGTAGAGTAATATTAAATCAAGATTTACTATATCCGTAAATCTCCTCGCCTCTTTCTCGTTGGCCCAGTTTTTTTCTTTTTTCAATTTCAGCGATTGAAAACTCACCTCGCGCGCGAATCTCTGAGCTAGAAAAAACTTTTTTCCATTCTTCCCGAATCACTTCCGGCCGGAAACCATCTAAAGCATTTCGTGCATGATGCGCCATGGCAGCCCGATCATCAGGATGTGTGTCCCAAAACCGTAACACCGCTTCTTTAAAATTTTTGATATCCTGATCAAAATCCTGATCCACATGATATTTAAAAACAGAATCCCAAACTGATTCACAAATTTCTTTTGGACCATCAATATCCTGGACAATGGCAGGGACGCGCCTATCTAATGTTTCGCACATGGTATAACCAAAAGGTTCATAAATCCCAGTAATGCAATTCGCTCCGACACTATTCCAGTAAAAATGGACTGTTTCCTTGTTGGAACTAAATGGAATAATGACCAATTGATTGGGATGTTTTCGTCCCATTTCTTCCCAAAAAGGGTTGCCTTGTTCACCGCGATAATCCACACCCATATTAAACACGCGTACATCTTTTCTGTTGGAAAGTTCCACAGCGGAAATCGGCAAATCCGGCCGTTTCCTGGGCACATGACGACCAATATAACCAATATCATTTAAGATATAATTGGGCCGCCACTCCACCTCATCCAATTTGGGAGTATAACTGTTATAAATAACAATGGGTTCTGCATCATATTTATCATACCCAAAAGATTTATAATGACCCAATTCTGCCCGGCTGATGAGTACCACCGTATCGGAATATTGAAAGGTAATTTCCTGCTCGTAAAAACTTTTTGTCGTATCACTTCCAAGATTGGTCAAATGTTCCATTTTGATCAGGGAATGACAAACAGAAATCATCCGTTTTTCAGGGTACCGATCCTTAATTGCTTTCGTGGTATCGAAAGCAACCCAGAGATTATTCACTGTAATATCTATATCTGCGAATGCTGACTCAATATCATCCGGACCATGAATGATGCGGATACCGGGATATTTTTCCGGGAAATCTGAAGGCGGCTCGTCTAAATGTGCAAGGAATATTGGAATAACGTCTATTTCAGGATCATCCTTAAACATATCCATAAAATTGAGTATCCAGGTGGCAACCCCACCATAAACAATAGGCGGGATTTCGTTGGTTAAAAGGGCTATTTTCATGTTAAAAACTAGGGAAAATAAAAATATAATTCCAGATGGAATTTTATTGCACGAAATCGAATTGCTTGCCCACCTCTTAAAGCTAAACTCCGTAGCCCTGCACGGGGCAATTGTCGTTTCAGCCTTTGTTGGCAGTAGTTTTTATTTTAAATATAAGATTTTTTGGTTTTTTATACCCATTTCAGTCCGTAAAGACACAATATAAATGCCTGAAGAAATATTTTGTGGGTGCCACGTAATTTGGTAGTTTAATAAGTCGCATTTTCAAGGTGTGAAAATTATTCTTATTTTTTTCGATTTTTAAGTTTTTTGTAAGCCATTGCGCCACCGGCACCAATCAATAGTTCCAATCCACCAATAGGCGCTTGGGCGGGATCACTGGGAAAACCAACACCTTGAGCCATGATCATAGAAAGTGTGGAAGTAAGAAAT
>JABHAX010000118.1 GCA_018674095.1 Fidelibacterota bacterium | reverse complement strand
TGTAACAGGAGAATTAAGTTTATCCCAAATTGGTCATGGCGAAATGGATTTTGGTGGTGAAATTTTTGTTGAAGATGGAAACGTATTTTCTTACAAAGACAACTTCGAAGGCCTTCAGGGATATGTGAGTTTTGATAATAAAGGTTTCAACCCAATCATGGATTTAAACGCATTTACCATGATCGATGACGAGCGGATTGCCCTAAGAATCACTGGGGGAATTGATGATTTAGATATTGGCTTAGAGTCTTTCAGTGGATTTTCTGAAAGCGATATATTAGAATTACTCACGTGGGGAAAACGCTTTGAAGATCAGGAAATAACAACCACTGGATTTGGAAATCAAACTGTATCCATTCTCGGTTCACTTTTAGAGAATCAATTAGAAAAGAATTTGAAAGATTCTGAATTTGGGAAAATGAGTATTGTTGATGACATTGCAATCTCCGGTGCTGCCGGTTTATTGCAAGGGACAAACGAAGATTTCGAAGTTACGGCAAAAAGACAAATTGGTGACAAAACTTTCTTAAATTTATCCTATAAAAGGTCATTCTCTTTAGCGAATCCGAACCAATCACAGATCGGCGTTGAATATAAATTAAACAGACATTTTTCTGTAGTAGGTAATATAGATGATGATGGAAATTTGAACCTTAAATATCGTTATCGTTACGCCTATTAAATAAATAGTGAAACTAATATTCCATTTTCTAATTTGCTTATTAGCATGGATGGGGGTTGTATGTCCCCAAACGGATAAAATCTCAATCCGAACTGTTACAATGACAGGGAATGAGTCTGTATCTATGAATGAGGTACTTTATATCATTCGTCAACGACCACCCAATTGGTTTTTTCGTCGGCCGGATTTCGATTCAAGATTATTAAAATTGGATGCTTTAACCTTAAAAAGCTATTACCATTCGAAGGGATTTCTGGATGTAAAAGTGGAAGAGTCTTTTACGTTTGACAATAATTTAGCAGATATTGTTTATAAGATTGAAGAGGGGAAACAGTTTTTTATTTCTCATATATCGTTATCTGGAAACACATCAATATCCGATAAAAAAATTATAAAATTATTAGGCCTTACTAAGCATAAACCCTACAACCCCGTTTTTATAAATGACAATTTGTTTGCAGTAGAAAATGCTTATCATGAAGTGGGGAAATTATTTTTCACGATCAAGGTCTTGGATGAAATTTCTGATTCGGTTCGAGTTAAAATTGTTATTACTGAAGGGAAAGATGTCCGGATCAAAAATACATATTTGGAAAAATTAGGAAGCATTGATAGTTCCATGGTTTGGCGAGAGATAACCTTTAAAACTGGCGATATTTATTCAAAAAAAATAATGGATAAGACTTCCCGTCATCTTAGAGAAATGGGTGTTTTCTCCATGGCAAATATGATTCCTGTAAAAGTAATTGATTCAGATTCACTTGTGAATATGGTCATTGAATTTCGACGATATAAACAGCGCGAGTGGTTATCTGCGGGAGGATATGATCCAATTAGGTTTGCAGAAGGTGCGGAACCTCTGTCCGCAATTAGTGGAACTATTGAGTGGCGAAATAGAACATTTTTTAATTCACCAACCCAATTTTCAACAAAATTACTGGCAGCGGTTCCAGTTGAAGAAGAGTTTGTTGTTCCACGGCTTCGATATGATGTGAGTTTTACCAGTAATTGGTTTTTAGGCATACGGTTCCCGACAAAACTCACAGCATTTTATGAGACATTTATCGAATATAAAGATCAAATTGAAACGATTGAAAGAATTGGGATTAACTTATCTCAACATATACGGTTTGATAAGCGATCTTATTTTGAGACAAAATCTGTTTGGGAATCTTTCAGTGATCGATCTGTATCGAATGAAAATATTGAGCAACGGTCATTCGCCATAAAAATTCATATTGATAAAAAAGATGATCCACTTTTTACTCGGAGAGGGTATTTATTTTCTGCAATTTTCAAATCGGCAGGGTATGTTTTAGGTGGTGAAAGAGACTATCTTAAATCAGATTTCACTTTCCAATCTTATACACCTATTGGAAAAAAATCTGTTTTCGCTGTTCGATTAAAAGCTGGTCGGCTTTGGGGGTGGAATAATGAATTTAATGATTATAGTTATGAAAAATTTTATTTAGGTGGGAGTACATCGATGCGTGGATGGGAAGTCCTTCGTTTTATTGAATCCAATGGAAACCCTGTTGGAAAAATTATAAGGTTTATGACAAATATCGAATATCGTTTTCCTGTTTATAAATCGGTAGGTTTAACCTTATTCACCGACGGTGGTCTCTTAACGGATCATACAAGAAATATATCTCATGAATTGATTAAATGGGATAGCGGTTTCGGATTAACTGTGCAAACACCTATCGGGCGTGCACGATTAGATTTTGCATTTCCAATGTACCAACCGGAAAGCCCCCAAATACAATTGGGTGTTCAAAATTTATTTTAATTTTTTGGAACTGAAAATCAGTTCAGGCATTTTATCATTACCAAACTCTTTTTATGCCCCTAAACTGGCATTAATTTCCGCGGCTTTTAAACTACAGGATGACAATGAAAACTAAACTATTACTCTCACTATTAGGATTGTTCTTAATCACAGCTTGTTCAAAATCAGCAGATGAACTTATAGAATTATCCAGTGAAAATTTAAAAAATGAGAAGACAGACCAAGCCATAAAGGATTTGGAAACTCTTTTAACAAAATATCCAGAAGACAGTTTGGCGTCAAAGGCTCAATATAAATTGGCTTCTATCCATCTGAATTGGAAAAATGATTTAACCAAAGGATATACATCCTTACAAAATACTGTAAGTCATTATGGTCGCTCCATTCAAGGAACTCAAGCTCAAAAAGAGATTGATCAATTTCCAGAATATATTCTGAATAAAGCAGAATCTCTTCGGAAACGAAAAATGGTAAAGGAAGCTGTGGAACATTTGATGTATATGATTGAAAAATATTCTCAACACGAACTCACACCAAAAAGTCAATATATGTTGGGTGATCTTTATATGAATGAATTTCGAGATTTTCCTACTGCAATTCAGGAATATCGAAAAGTAATTGAGAATTATGCTGGGTCATCTCAAGAAGCACATGCTCTTTTTATGATTGGTTATATTTATGCCAATGTGGTGAATGATCCAAAAAGTGCAGAAATTGAATACAGAGATTTTTTAAATAGATTTCCGACTCATGAGTTATCTCCTTCTGTCAAATTTGAGATTGAATTTTTAGGGAAAGGGATTGAAGATATCCCTGCCTTGAAGCATATCACTTCTTCATAAAGTAGCCCATGAGCGATTTTAGTTTAAAAGAGATTAATGAACGAATCTCCAAGACCTCTGAATTTGTAGATGAGTTGAAAAAGGGGATGGGGCGAGTTATTATTGGTCAAGATGAATTGGTTAATAAAATTATAGTTTCCATGCTAGCCAACGGTCATATCCTTTTGGAAGGTGTGCCTGGTTTGGCAAAAACATTAATGGTAAACACCCTTTCTAAATTGATTAATACCAATTTTCAACGGATTCAATTTACACCAGATATGTTACCTGCGGATTTGTTGGGAACTTTGATTTATAATCAGAAAACAGGCGAATTCGACACTCGAAAAGGCCCCATATTTTCCAACATCATATTAGCCGATGAGATTAACCGTTCTCCTGCCAAAGTGCAAAGTGCTTTATTAGAAGCCATGCAAGAACGTCAAGTAACCATTGGTGAAAATACCTTTTTATTGGATGCTCCTTTTCTTGTAATGGCAACACAAAATCCGATTGAACAAGAAGGAACATATCCTTTACCGGAAGCCCAAGTCGATAGATTTATGTTTAAGTTAATTGTAGATTATCCTGATCGAGATTCAGAAAGGTTAGTTCTTCGGCAAAATACAAAACCTATTAATGTTGATAGTTTAAAACCGATTGTTGAATCCGATGCTATTTTGGAAGCGCAAGCAGTCATTCATGATATTTATGTGGATGAAAAAGTTGAAGATTATGTGTTGAATCTAATTTTTGCAACACGGAATCCTGAAAAATATGGTTTGAAGGATTTAGAAGGAATTATCGATTACGGTGCATCGCCGAGAGCTACGATCAATTTAATTCGTGCCGCAAAAGCAAGAGCCTTTACAGAGCATCGCGGATACATTACCCCTGAAGATATTCGATATATTGGCGCGGATGTTTTACGGCATAGAATTATTTTAACCTATGAAGCGGAAGCTGAAGAACTTACTCCGGAAGATGTGATCCAACGATTGTTTGAAGTCGTGGAAGTTCCTTGATTCATCAAACGATTTCTTTGACAACTTTCGTCCTAAATATGTAAAACAAAACTTGGTAATTTTAATTGAATTTCATTTTTAATTATCGCACTTTTAACGATAACTCACAAAAAAATCGACCTAATAAACTTGACGCCAATATTTATTTTTACTTATCCTATAAGGTGAACCCATGATTCCCCGTCAGATCCTGCAAAAGGTGAAGCAAATCGAAATTCGAACACGCGGACTCGTGAATGATCTTTTTGGTGGAGAATACCATTCAATCTTTAAAGGAAGAGGAATGACATTTTCTGAAGTTCGGGAATATCAACCCGGTGACGATATTCGCTTGATCGATTGGAATGTTACTGCCCGAACCGGTTCTCCGTTTATTAAAGTTTTTGAAGAAGAGCGGGAATTAACTGTTTATTTATTGGTGGATATTTCCGCCTCTGGAGACTTTGGTTCAGGTCAACAATTGAAACGAGAAATCGGTGCTGAAATTGCAGCTGTACTTGGATTTTCAGCCATTAAGAATAATGATAAAGTGGGGCTCATTCTTTTTTCGGACAAAATTGAAAAATATGTGGTACCGAAAAAAGGGAAAACTCACGTTTTACGAGTTATACGAGAATTACTATACACGGAACCAGAACAGTCTGGAACATCCTTAAAAAATGCGCTGGACTATCTTTTAAAAGTGTCGAAAAGAAAAAGCGTTGTTTTTATCATTTCTGATTTTTTAGATCAAAATTATTGGCCTTCCTTGAAAGTGGTTAACCGTAAACATGATTTAATTGGAATTCAACTTTATGACCCTGCTGAAACTGATATACCCGATATGGGTTTGGCGAAAGTTGAAGATCCAGAAACGGGTGAATCATTTTGGGTGGATACTTCATCTAAAGCAGCTAGAAATAGATTGAGGAAAGACATTCAAAACAGGCATGAAAAATTCAAAAAAGAAACAAGGAAAATTGGATTTGATCTTATTCCTGTTGCGACGAATCAAGATTTTGTTGAACCGCTTATGTCCTTTTTTAAAAAAAGAGAAAAGAGACATTAATGCGTCTTATTTTTGGTCTTCTTTTTTCATCATTCACTTTTGGACAAAGTATTGCTATTGTGTCCAATTTAGATACGACCCAAGGTTTCATTGGAGATGTTTTTCTTTGGACCGTTAAAGTTGAAGGGCAAAAAGACGAATCTGTTCAATTTCCTAATTTAGGTGATTTAAGTGATACTTTATCAATTCGAAATGAATCCTTGATTCATGAAAATGGGAAATTGGTGGGAATCCAATTTGAGATAATGGCTTGGGACACTGGCCTATTTGTAACACCAGATTTTGACGTACATATTTTAAAGGTAGACGGAACAATCGATTTTTCACTATCAACAATACCGATCCGTTTTTTTGTAAGGTCTATTCTTGTTCTTGCAGAGAATCCAAAATTTCGTCCCATGAAAGGTCCAATTCCGGTTAAAGGCATTTTCCCGATTAAAACTGTTATTTTGAGTCTCATCTTACTCACGATGCTCGGAAGCATAATTTGGATATGGAAACAGAGACGTGAAATCCAATATCAAAAAGTTGATTATTTGATAATGGAATCACCGGAAGACCGAGCAAAAAGACGATTAGGCGAATTAAATGAATCAGGATTGTCAAAAAATTATTATGCCGATTTATCTCACATATCTCGAGAATATATTGAAACAAAATATTTTGTCCGTGCTTTGGAAATGACTACCGAAGAAATCAATGAATTCCGATCCTTGTTTCCTCTGGAAGATGGATTGTTTTCTGATTGGGCTCAGTTTCTATCGGAAGCTGATAAGGTAAAATATGCCCGTGAAATCCCAACGTCCGAGAAAATGTCTGCGGATAAAGAGAAAATTTCTTCTTTTATTTCACAGGTATAAAACTCATTTCTTAGTTGTAAGCACTTTATGTATAATTAGGCTAGTCTATTAGTAAACATCTAAGGAAAACAAAATAAATCATATAAAATTTTTATTCATTTTTGTATTGTCCATGGTTGGATGTAATAATGTGGAAATACCAGAAGGATGTATCGACGAATCTCTGATAGATGAGTCAATTATGTGTACAATGGATTATACACCTGTATGTGGGTGTGACGATGTTACCTATGTCAATGCATGCGCAGCAATTAATTGGAATGGTATAACTGATTTCACTTTGGGAGAATGCGAAGACTAAATTTTATGATTATGTATTAGGAACTGTAAAGGATTCTTAGTCGTTAATTTTTAAAATTCCCTCCATTTGAACAAGCAAAGTCTCGTCGTAAATTTCAGGCTTGAATTTTTAATCAAATAAGGACATTCATGGCTACAACTTCAGATATACGAAATGGCGCCGTCATTTTACATAAACACAAACGAATGAAAGTGATTGAGTTTCAACATGTAAAACCTGGGAAAGGTGGCGCATTTGTTCGTACCAAATTGAAAGATATTCAATCGGGCAAAATATTTGATGAAACATTTAACGCTGGGCGTAAACTTGAGTTCATTAGAGTAGAAGCAAAAACCATGCAATATTTATATGAAGATGGCGAAATGGTTGTGTTCATGGATAATGAAAATTTTGAGCAACTGAACATTCCCACCGAATCTGTTGGCAAAGGAAAAAACTTTTTAATTGGTGGAATGAGTGTTGATCTTTTATTTGATGGGACAGAAGTTTTGGATGTTCGTTTACCATCTCACATTGTTTTAGAAGTAACGAAAACTGAACCAGGATTTAGAGGAAATACAGCTCAGGGAGCTACCAAACCGGCAACAGTGGAAACAGGTTATACACTAAATGTTCCGTTATTTATTGATGAAGGTGACCGGCTCAAGATTGATACTAGAACTGGCGATTATGTTGAACGGTCCAAAGAGTAAAATTTCACAAGGAGAGATTATGTGGCAGGATAAATTAAAAGAAATTATTTACATACTTGAAAATTCAAGCGTGAACGAAATTGAGGTGAATTTCTGGGGACACAAATATCGAGTTAGTAAAGGTGGTACTGTTGTTTCAGCACCTATTGCAGCAGCGTTGGCTGCTCCATTACCTGCAGAAATGGGTGCAGTCGCTTCAGTAAGTGAACCTGAGCCAGCGCCAACAGCACCAAAAGGAGAAGATCTGCTCTCTCCCATGCCCGGCACTTTTTATGGATCACCTACTCCGGATGAGCCATCATTTATTACGGTTGGAGATTCAGTGAAAAAAGGACAAACACTTTGTATTATTGAAGCCATGAAAATTATGAATGAGATTGAAGCCGAAATTGATGGTACGATTACAGACATTAAAGTTGAAAATGGTGATCCTGTTGAGTACAATCAAACTTTATTTGTCATCGATCCTTCTTAGTCGATTATGTATAAAAAAGTTCTGATTGCTAATCGTGGTGAAATTGCACTTCGAGTTATTCGTGCATGCCACGAATTAAATATAAAAACGGTTGCGGTTTATTCCACAGCTGATGAATTGTCACTTCATGTAAAATTTGCCGATGAAGCAGTTTGCATTGGACCTCCAGCTAGCAGCGAAAGTTATTTAAATATTCCGCGGATTATTGCAGCGTGTGAAATTACGGGCGCCGATGCCATTCATCCCGGTTATGGATTTTTGTCTGAATCTGCGAATTTTTCCAAAATATGTGCTGAAAATGATTTTGTATTTCTGGGACCAACACCCGATATCATTGATGCTATGGGAAATAAGGCACAAGCAAAGATCACCATGAAAGCAGCTGGAGTTCCCGTTGTACCCGGCGGTGAGGGCATTTTGGATGGACCAGAAGATGCAAAAGTTAAGGCAGACGAAATGGGTTATCCCGTCATGTTAAAAGCTTCTGCAGGCGGTGGTGGAAAAGGAATGCGTCTCGTGAAAAAATCTGAAGATGTGATTCCTTCCTTCAAATCTGCAAGTCAAGAATCGTTGACATCGTTTGGTAATGGAGATATGTATATTGAAAAATTCATTCAAAATCCGCGACATATTGAAGTCCAAATTCTTGGTGACAGTCATGGGAATGCAATACATCTTGGTGAACGTGAATGTTCAATCCAAAGACGACACCAAAAATTAATTGAAGAATCGCCCTCTCCATTTGTGGATGAAGAGACACGAAAAGCCCTAGGCGATGCAGCCATTAAAGGTGCAAAAGCAGTGAATTATGTTGGCGTAGGAACCTTTGAATTTCTCATGGACAAAAATAAAAATTTCTACTTTATGGAAATGAATACGCGAATTCAAGTTGAGCATCCTGTAACAGAAATGGTTACGGGAATTGATTTGATTAAGCAACAGATAAAAATGCATGCTGGATTTAAATGCCCAACATATTTAGAAAATTTTAAACTGAGAGGGCATTCTATTGAATGTCGGATTAATGCAGAAGATCCAGCCAATAATTTTATGCCATTTCCAGGGGTAATTACAAATTTCCATATGCCGGGCGGAAAAGGTGTTCGTGTGGATAGCCATGCTTACGCCGGTTATAAAATTCCAACGCAATACGATTCCATGATTGGTAAAATTATTGTTCATGCTAAAAACCGTGAACGGGCCATTATTAGAATGCAACGTGCATTAGAAGAAACAATTATTGTTGGACCCAAAACAACTATTCCCTATCAAATGGCCATCATGAAAGATGAAAAATTTAGATCTGGAGTATTTGATACGAGCTTTTTAGAAACATTTGAATATAACCAAGCAGAATACGCTTATAAGGAAGAAAAAGTATGAATACACCTGACCATTTACTCTACACAGAAGAACATGAGTGGGCAGATTATAAAGACGATGTTGTTGTGATTGGTATCACCGATTATGCGCAAAGTCAATTGGGTGATGTGATTTTTATCGAACTTCCGGATGTTGGGGACGAAATAAATTTGGGTGACGCTTTTGGTGAAATTGAAGCAGTAAAAACTGTTTCTGAATTGTTTGCCCCTATTTCTGGGACAATTACTGAAGTAAACGAAGCATTGGATGATTCTCCAGAGAAAGTTAATTCTGATCCTTTCGATGAAGGGTGGTTAATTAAAGTAACGCCATCTAATCCTGAAGAAAAAGACGAACTAATGAACTTTTTGTCTTACGAGGAATTTGTTAGCTAAATGTCTGTTTTTTCACATTTAGATTCTGTTATTGGTAAAAAAGGTGCTGCCTATGTTGTCCTCATTGATCCGGATAGAAAAAATGAAGATTCTTTAGAATCTTGTGTTGATTCTGCCAATCAATCTGGCGTAGATGCTCTATTTGTTGGGGGTAGTCTTATGATGGATGGGAAATGCACCGAACGTGTTAAGCAAATAAAACAAGCTTCGGATATTCCTGTTATTTTTTTTCCGGGCGGCGTTGGGCAATTAAATTCTTATTATGATGCCATGTTATTTATGTCAGTTATTTCTGGACGAAACCCACATTATCTAATTGGCGAACAGGTTATTGCTGCGCCTATGGTAAAAGATTTAGGAATTGAGACTATCCCAACAGGATATATGCTGATGGATGGTGGTGCGGGTTCAACAGTAGAATTTATGAGTGGAACTCGGCCTATTCCTATGAATCGTCCTGATATTGCAGTGGCGCACGCATTGGCGGGTCAATATCTTGGTATGAAATTAATATATCTTGAGGCAGGAAGTGGCGCCAAAGAATCTGTATCGGAATCTGTAATAGAAGCAGTAACGCATAATTTGGATATTCCTGTCATTGTGGGAGGTGGAATTCGGAATGGACAGATTGCATCGGAAAAAGTAAAAGCCGGCGCATCTATTATTGTTACTGGAACTGTCATTGAAGAAAATTCAAATTTAATGTCAGAAATAACAGATGCTGTTCATTGGAAAGAATAAGAAATGAAAGAAAAAATTATTCAACAAATTTTAGATAGTGCATCCATGAAAGAATCTATGGTTGACACCTGTATCTCCCATATTGAATTCGCAGCTATCCTAATGATAGAATCCATCCAAAATGGCGGGAAAATTTTATGGTGCGGAAATGGTGGAAGTGCAGGCGATGCCCAACATCTTGCAACTGAACTTATGGGTGGCATGACGAGCCACGAACGGAAACCAATCCCATCTATCGCCTTGACGACTGATTCATCATTTATTACAGCATGGTCGAATGATACTGATTTTGAATCCATTTTTTCTCGACAAGTCCAAGGACTTGGAAAAGAAGGAGATGTTTTGGTTGGTATTTCTACAAGTGGAAATTCAGAAAATATTATTGCAGCTCTTAAACAAGCCAAATTCAAAGGTCTTAAAACTGTCGTATTCACCGGGAAATTTGGCGGCATGATGAAGGGAATGGCCGATGTTACCATCAATGTTCCCAGCGAAGATACTCAACGAATTCAGGAAGGTCATATTATGACGGGCCAAATTATTTGTGGACTCATCGAAGATGATTTTTTAAGCTAAAATGGAAACGCATTTTTATGACTACCTGACGATGCTACGGGTTGAACGAAATGTGTCTCCCCAAACATTGGAAGCTTATCAACGCGATCTTAAACAATATTTAGCATTTCTTGGTGAAAAAAGTGTTAAAAATGTTTCTGAAATTTCCCAAATGCACATTCGGAAGTACATACAAAAACTCAATGAATTTGGTTTAGCTACAGCAAGTATTGCTCGGATTTTTTCATCCATTCGATCTTATCATAATTTTTTAACGTCGGAACAATTCACAGATGAAAATCCAACTCTGATTCTTTCTAGTCCAAAGGCACCCAAAAAACTACCCATAGTATTAATGGAAGAAGAAATTTCTGCTATTATTAATTCAATAGATGAAACTTCCCAATTTGCCCGTCGAGATAAAGCAATTATTGAAATGTTATATTCGTGTGGATTGAGAGTTTCTGAAGTATGTGACCTTTCTTTAAATCAACTTTTTCTTGAAGATGATATGATTCGCATTATGGGTAAAGGCTCAAAAGAACGATTGCTTCCGGTGGGTGGTCGGGCCAAAAAATTATTAAATGAATATTTGATTCATAGTCGTCCAGGATTCCAAAAAGACAAAGGATCCAGTTCAATATTTTTAAGTAGAAACGGCAATCAACTCACCCGTGCAATGATTAATAATATTTTAAAAAAATGGTCTCAAATTGCTGGCATCACCAAACCGGTTTCACCCCATACTTTACGGCATTCATTCGCAACACATTTATTGGAAGGTGGGGCTGACCTTAGATTTGTGCAGGCATTATTGGGACACAGCGATATTTCCACAACACAGATTTACACTCATTTAGATAAACATCATTTGAAAGAAGTGTATCAAACACATCATCCAAGAAGCTAATGTTATTTAGACTCCCACCAGAAGCCTTAGTGCTATTAATTCCAACACTCATGTTTGCATTATCGTTTCATGAATTTGCCCACGCATGGATGGCGGCAAAATGCGGTGATACCACCGCTGCGAGAATGGGGCGACTGTCTTTGAATCCAATGGCACATTTGGATATGATGGGCTCGCTCATGATTTTATTTGTAGGATTTGGATGGGCCAAACCCGTTCCGGTGGATGCACGTTTTTTAAGAAATCCACGAACGGATATGATGAAAGTGGCGGCCGCAGGTCCGGCTGCAAATATAATTTTAGCCATGATATCTGGGGTTTTGATTCGGTTTTTAACTGGGGCAGGCCTCATGTCAGAAGTCATTTTTATTATGTTACTTTATTTTACAAGAATCAATATTGCTTTGGCTGTGTTCAATATGATTCCTGTTGCACCGTTAGATGGCTCCCAAATATTTTCAGGATGGCTCATGAAATCGAATCCACAATTAGCATGGAAGATTCAAACCCACGGACCCAAAGTTTTATTTGGACTTATTCTATTCGGCTATATAACCGGATTTTCTATTATTTGGATGGTTATGGCACCCTTTGTGAATTTTTTCATGTTTCTATTTGCTGGGATTTCAATTTAAAAAAATGAATGAAAATATGAGTTATTTTAAAAGAATTATCCCTAATCGACTTCAAAGTGGAAGATCGCTCTTTTGGACAATAGCGATGTTTTTGATTGTTTTGGTTTTAATCGTTTACTTAAATAGGATTTCTTACTATTAAACTATGAATAAACTAATAGAATGTGTCCCCAACTTCTCAGAAGGGCGGGATAAATCAAAAATTGATAACATTGTTAAACAAATGTCAGATGTTCCAGGCATTACAGTTTTAGACGTAGATCCAGGACAGGATACAAACCGAACTGTTGTGACCATTGTTGGTGCCCCGGAAGCAATAGCAGAAGCAGCATTCCAAGGTATAAAACGAGCTTCAGAAGTTTTGGATATGGGTCAGCATTCTGGAACGCATCCACGGATGGGTGCCACGGATGTATGCCCATTTATTCCTGTCAGTAATATAACAATTGAAGAATGCGTTGACTTATCCAAACAAGTTGGAAAACGGGTGGGAGATGAATTGGGAATCCCCATTTTTCTATATGAAAAATCTGCCCAAAAACCGGATAGGGAAAAATTGCCCACCATCCGAAAAGGGGAATACGAGGGACTATCAGAAAAATTAAAAGATGGGAATTGGCAGCCGGATTTTGGACCTGCAAAGCTTCATGTAAAGGCCGGTGCAACCGTAATGGGCTGTCGTGAATTCCTCATTGCCTATAATATTAATCTTAACACAAAAGATCATCGTTTAGCCACGGACATTGCATTTGAATTACGAGAAGCGGGACGAAGTAAACGTTCGCCAAATCCTGATTCAAAAAATTTATTAGATGGTGAAATTATCCGTCAAGAAAATGGAAAACCGGTGAAAGTTCCCGGTATGTTCAAAGATGTAAAAGGTATCGGCTGGTATGTGGAACTGTTCAATCGGGCGCAAATTTCAATCAATTTTAATAATTATAAAGTGTCAACCATTCATGATGTTTTTGATGCAGCCTGCAAATTAGCCGAAGAACGTGGAATCCGAGTAACAGGAAGTGAATTGGTTGGGCTCATCCCTTTAGAAGCCATGATTATGGCGGGGAAATATTATCTTAAAAAGCAGAATCGTTCATTGGGTGTTCCCACGGCGGATATTGTTGAATGTGCAGTGCAATCACTGGGACTGAATGATGTGACAAAATTTGATCCCCAAGAAAAAATTATTGATTATGCGGTTCAATCTGAGAATCGTCCACTGATGTCACTCACTGGCACAGGTTTTGTAAAAGAATTATCTACTAACAGTCCTGCACCCGGTGGTGGAAGTGTGGCGGCATTGGCTGGTGCGTTGGGGGCTGCATTATCATCTATGGTGGCTGCTTTGACACATGAAAAGAAAGAAATGTTGGAGACTAAACCTGAAATGGATATAATCGGTGTGGAAGCTCAAACCTTGAAAGATAGACTAACATTTTTAGTGGACGAAGATACAGAAGCATTCAATAAGGTGATGGACGCGAACCGGATGGCGGCGACAAATGATAACGAACAAAAAATAAAAGATAAAGCTGTGGAAGTTGCCAATAAATATGCCATTGAAATTCCTATGGAAACTGCTGAAAAATGTTTTCGTGTAATTGAATTGGCTGAAATATTAGTGGAAAAAGGAAATCCAAATTCTGTATCTGATGCTGGTGTTGCTGCTGAAGTTGCTCTAGCAGGTGTGAGTGGGGCCTGTATGAATGTTCTTATAAACTTACCAGGAATTGAAGATGAAGACTATTGCGATTCCAAAAGAGACCAAGTGGAAACCATTATGGAAAAAGCCGAATCTTTGGAAAAAATTGTATTTGAAAAAACAATGGATGTGATTAATAAATAAAGGTAATAATTGAAAGAAGATATCGGAAATACTGAGCGAGGTTTTTTATCGTTCAATTTTCACATTTCAAGTTAAAAAATAAATGATTAAAGCATTATCAGAAGATTTACGAAATAAAATATCCGCGGGAGAAGTTGTAGAACGTCCAGCATCCGTTGTAAAAGAACTCATCGAAAATAGTATAGACGCAGGTTCAACAGAAGTTTCTGTCGTAGTTGAGAAGGGCGGTCATCAAACGATTCAAGTTCGAGATAACGGCCATGGAATGACACCGGATCAATTACCATCATCAATCCTTCGATATCATACCAGCAAAATCGCCACATTGGATGACCTTTTTTCCATAAATACATTGGGATTTCGTGGTGAAGCATTAGCGAGTATTGCGTCCGTTTCGGAAATGTCGATATTGTCTAGTAATGGTACGGGAGAGGGAGCGGAATTACCCATAATCGATGGTCAGGCTGGGGATATACTTCCAGCGGCTCAAATCGGTGGAACAGAGATTACCATTCGGAATTTATTTTATAATACACCCGCACGAAAAAAATTCTTAAAAACCCCTAGAACTGAGCTTCGAAAAATTGTGGATGTTGTTCGCCGGTTTGGATTGGCATTTCCGGAAATATCTTTCAAATTGATGTCAGATGATAGACTCATTTTTCATGTTCAAGCAGAAAATTTAGAAGATAGAATTGATAATATGTTAGATCCAACTTATTCCAGAAATTTACTTCCACTGAATTTAGTAAAAGGCGATTATGCCTTTTCGGGTTTTGTTGGGAATTTGAATTTGGTTCGGTCTCGTCCAGGAGAACAATATTTATTTCTAAATCGCCGATTTATTAAAGACAGATTGATGAATACAGCCGTTTATGGCGCTTATGAATCTTTAGTGAAACGAGGTGAATATCCATTTTTTGTGATCAATCTTATTTTGCCTACGGATCAAGTAGATGTGAATGTACATCCTATGAAAACAGAAGTGAGATTTAAAGATGAATGGCGAGTCTTTCACGTTTTAAAAGCAGGCGTGAATGATGCTCTACGAACCGTATTGGATACGGTGCCAGGGTTTAATCAATCCTTTGAAAGCTCGTCTCAAGCAAATTTTGGTAATACACCATTTCTGGGTCAATCATTCAGACCTCCTGCAGAAACGATTCCGACAAATCCGAATCAAAGTGATATGGACTTTTTAAATCCAAAGCCGATTCAACCAGCACAAGTAAATTTAGAACGAGCTAAAGATTATGCGTCAAAATTAGCAGGTGCTCCCACGGATGCACCTGATACTATATCCACAGAAAATATTTGGCAAATTCATAAGAAATACATCGTGTCGGAAATTAATAGTGGTCTTGTCATGATTGATCAACATGTGGCCCACGAAAGGGTTTTATATGAGGAAGCGATCAAAGCATTTGAGTCAACTTCCATGGCATCCCAAACCATGCTGTTTCCGGAAGTTTTGGAATTTTCTCCAGATGATTTTGATGGTCTCTTGGACGTTTTGCCTTATTTAGAAAAGATTGGATTCAAAATTAGAAAACAGGATGAAACGTCCATTAGGATTGAAGCCATTCCATCTGAAATGGCTTTGGGAAATGAGCGAACCGTTATCAGAGAAATTTTAGATAATTTTTTAAAAGAACAAAAACAATACAGTTCTTTTCAAGAAGGATTGGCCGCTATGTTTGCCTGTAAAGCCGCCATCAAAGCAGGGGATTCACTCACGAGAGAAGAAATGCAGGAATTGGTGAATCGTTTGTTTGCCACAGAACATCCCTATTATTGTCCACATGGACGACCCATTATAGTACAGATGTCTTTGGATGAATTAGATGGGCGTTTTGAAAGGCATTGATTCTTAGCCACGAAGGACGCGAAAAAACGCTAAGAAAAAATTTAATTGATTAACACAAAGGCGCTAAGAAAAAATAATTATAAAAAACGTACGTGTACCATAGCGAGCTTCGTGGCAAAATCATTTTTTCTTGACTGCCTCGTAATGTTTAATATATTCATCCACAGGGAAATCACGAATAATTTCAATAATAGTATCCAACGGTATTTTTTCTAATTTTGTGAAGCGGATACAGGATTTCCCCATATTAGGCTTAACACCCAATTCATTGATTCCACATAACCATCCGGTAAATTTTCAAGTATAAAATTTCTGTTATGAGAGATTGTTTCACGACGATCTTCCGGTAATTCTATTAAATATTGTTCAACACTTTTTGCTTTACTTTGCAATTTTAGATTCTCTTTGAATTGATTTAATTATAACAGGATTAAGTAACATTTGTCCTTTATCTGCCATCAATTGGATTTCCCTGATGACAGCCATTCCAGAAATGACTTTCCCGAATGCTGCAAATCCT